>DAIRSP010000178.1:0-5015 GCA_036804365.1 Neptunomonas sp.
CTTATGAGAATTATTATCATTACATATATCAATTGATACAGGAATCGATAATGTACATTTGTATCTGCAACGGCGTGACAGACTCTCAGATTCGTGCTGCAGTGGATGCGGGGGCAACAAGTATTCGCCAGTTGAATCAGCAGTTATCTGTGGGGAACTGTTGTGGAAAATGTACAAAAGCGGCAAAAGATGTGATGAATCAGCATCTCGATCGTTTGCAAGAAAAGGCCTTTAACCTTGATTTAGGTTATGCAATTTAGCGATTGCTACATTCTTTCAAGCGGCCCACCTCGAGCTTAGCGAGGTGGACATATTCTTAGTTTGCACGTGTTTAATTAAATGTAACCTGCACTAGACTTGATGCCTTCTTAGCATCTTCAACCGCCTGTTCAACCGTTTCGCGTCGAGTCAATACAACCCCCATTCTTCGTTGTCCGGCAATTTCAGGCTTACCAAACAATCTTAAGTGAGTATCAGGTTCTGCTAAGACGGCAGTTAAGTTGCCGTATTGAATATCGGTGGAGTGGCCTTTAGGTAAAATGACACTCGAAGCACTTGGACCGTAAAAGCGAATGCTTGGAATAGGTAGGCCTAAGATGGCTCTTGCATGAAGCGCAAACTCTGATAAATCTTGGGATATCAAGGTGACCATGCCAGTGTCGTGTGGTCTAGGTGACACTTCACTAAAGAGCACCTCATCGCCTTTGATAAATAGTTCAACGCCAAACAAACCACGTCCACCGAGAGCATCCGTTACCTTCAGTGCTGCCGCTTTTGCTGCTTCGAGCGCGTTGTCACTCATCGCTTGTGGCTGCCAAGATTGACGATAATCGCCATCAACTTGTACGTGACCAATCGGTTCGCAGAAAGAGGTTCCCCCAGTATGGCGAACGGTTAGCAAGGTGATTTCATAATCAAATTCAACAAAGCCTTCTACGATCACTTTACCCTGGCCAGCGCGGCCACCTTCTTGCGCATAGGTCCAGGCACTCTCCACTTGGTCGGTACTTTTTACGGTGCTTTGTCCTTTGCCTGATGAACTCATGATAGGTTTAACAACGCAGGGTATACCCACCTCTTCGATAGCGGCCAGAAACTCTTCTTTAGTGCTAGCAAAACGATACTTGGACGTATTTAGTCCGAGTTCTTCATGTGCGAGGCGACGAATCCCTTCACGGTTCATGGTGAGACGGGTTGCGTTAGCGGTTGGGATAACGTTGTAGCCTTCTTGCTCTAGCTCAACCAGCGTTTCTGTCGCAATTGCTTCTATTTCAGGAACGATATAATGAGGTTTCTCTTGTTCGACGACACGTCGTAATGCTGCGCCATCCAACATAGAGATAACATGACTACGATGCGCGACTTGCATGGCCGGTGCATTTTTATATCGATCGACAACAATGACTTCAACGCCTAAACGTTGCAGCTCAATAACGACTTCTTTACCGAGCTCTCCACCACCACACATAAGAATACGGGTGGCATTTGCTGCAAGAGGAGTACCAACTGTTGTCATGAGATAACCGTCCTATAATGAAATTCATTCAGTCATTATACGTGATTACTGGAAAAATCAGATATTGGACTTTTGCAAAACTTAACTATACTGAATTCAGGTTAAACAAAAGCGAAGCGGGAGATAAAGTCTGATTTACTCTGGTTGTTGCACAAGTGTCCTATTGCCCTAATGGGCTTTTAGCCGAAATCATTTCGGTACCTGATAGGGCGGCCACATGGTCGCCCTTGTCTTATTTCACCGGCACCAATTAATCCCTCTGTTTTATTTCGTCTATCCTCAACTTCTCGTACACTAGCCGTCGATTTGATTATTAGGGGAACGGTCAGAGGATGTCTGAATTATTAAAGCAATCAATCATTGATGTGGGTCGTTGGATCGATACCCAAGGTTGGTGCCCTGCGACGGGCGGAAACTTCTCCGTCAGAATAGATACCAACAGCGCATGGGTTACCGCTTCAGGAAAGCATAAAGGACAATTAACGCCTGCCGATCTACTGAAAGTTGACCTTTTAGGTAATCCTCTTGATTCTGCTCTTAAGCCCTCCGCAGAAACCTTGATCCATACGCAACTGTATGCACTTGATGCACACATTGGTGCGGTGCTTCACACCCACTCTATTGCCTCGACCGTTTTATCTCGTTTAACGGAAGGTTCTGATTTCTATTTGCATGGCTATGAGATGCAAAAGTCGTTATCAGGGAATAATACCCATGATGCGACAGTTCGCATCTGTATCTTTGAAAATACCCAAGATATGTCTCAATTAGCCGCAGCGTTAAAAAGTGAGTGGGCACAACAACCGCTTTACTGGGGTTTTTTGGTTCGAGGGCATGGTTTGTATGCTTGGGGAAAAGATATTCAGGAAGCGAAACGTCATTTAGAAGGGATTGAGTTTCTTCTGGCGTGTGATTTAGAGATGAGAAGGTTAGCTAAATGAGCATCAAAGCGATTTTGACCGATATTGAAGGGACAACCACAGATATCAGATTTGTTCATAATGTGTTGTTCCCTTATGCACGAGCGCATCTTGAGTCCTATATTAATGCTCATCAAAATGATGTGGCTGTTATAGAGATTCTAAACCAAGCACGCAAAGAGGTTGGTAAGCCTGATGCAGATCAGCAAACCTTAATTCAGTGCTTTATTGATTGGATCGATCAGGATAAAAAAGTCACAGCGCTAAAAGAACTCCAAGGATTAATTTGGATTGATGGTTATAAGCAGGAAGCGTTTACCGGCCATCTCTATGCAGATGCGTACGAGAACTTAAAGAAATGGTCAGCGATGGGGTTGAGTTTAAATATCTTCTCGTCGGGCTCAGTCAAAGCGCAAAAACTGCTGTTTGGATATAGTGATTTTGGTGATCTAACCCCTTTGTTTCAGGGGTATTTTGATACAACAACGGGTCATAAACGAGAAGAGACAGCATACCGTCTAATTGCTGAAAAAATGCAGATTGACGCGACAGAGATACTCTTTTTGTCAGACATCGTAGAAGAGCTAGATGCTGCTAAAGCTGCGGGTATGCAAACAATATTATTAGCAAGAGATTCTATTGCAACCAGTTCAACACATCCAGTTGTAAGTTCGTTTGATCAGATTTCGTTTTGATTGTTTTAGGGAGTAGCAAATGAGTGCAATTACCGTTTACCAAGAGAGTGATCCAAGCAAAGTTTTGCTACACAGCACTGATGGTAAAGTGATTCAAGATACGATGGCGCAAGTGGGGATACGCTTTGAGCGTTGGATGATCGACTGCCCAATTACTTCAGAAATGACGCATGATGATATATTGCAAGCCTATCAGGAAGAGATCGCTAAGTTGGTGGCAGAGGAAGGATATAAAACGGTTGATATCGCAGCGATTACACCTGATAACCCGCAGAAAGATGAGTTTCGTCAAAAGTTTCTAAATGAGCACACCCACTCTGAAGATGAAGTACGTTTCTTTGTTGCCGGAGAGGGGATGTTTTACCTGCATATCGGCGATAAAGTGTACATGATTCATTGCTGCAAGGATGATTTGCTTTCTGTGCCAGATCAAACTAAACATTGGTTTGATATGGGGCCTGAACCTCATTTTACTGCGATCCGTTTTTTCAATAACCCTGATGGCTGGGTAGCTAACTTCACGGGTGATGATATCGCAAAGCGTTTCCCATTATTTGATGAGTAAATAGGTTATGTCGAAGGGAAAAGATAAGCATGATGAGCGTCACAAAGGCCTCACACTCTTTGGTAAAGAGTTAGTACGTCGCTGTGCTGCGCACTGTGAGTTATGTCAAACGAATGGCGTGCCGCTGAAAATATTTGAAGTTCCACCTGTTCCGGTGGATCCGGACATCGAGCATTGTTTAATGCTATGTGAAGTGTGTCAGGAGCAGATAGAGCGACCTAAGCGTATTGATGCAAATCATTGGCGCTGTTTGGGTACGACGATGTGGAGTGAAGTGTTGCCTGCAAAAGTCGTGGCTATTGTGATGCTTCAGCATTTAGCCAAAAAAGAGCTTTGGGCGGCAGAGTTGTTAGAGCAGGCTTATCTTGAAACTGAAGAGTCAGAATGGGTTGAAAAGTGCAGCTTATTCTAGTGAGAGCCAATCAAACCCTGTGTTAAAACAGGGTTTGATTTTGCGCTAAAGATTAGTCTTTTGCGCGTGACTTGTATTCACCGGTGCGCGTATCGATGATGATTTTATCACCGATCTCAACAAACGCAGCGACCTGAAGCTCAGTGCCGTTAGGCAAACGCGCTGTTTTCATCACTTTACCTGACGTATCACCGCGCACAGCAGGTTCAGTGTAAACCACTTCACGAGTAACTGCGTTAGGCGGCGTTACAGAGATCACTTTGCCTTCGTAGAAAACTGCTGTACAAACATCAGACATGCCATCTTCTAGGTAAGGCATGACTTCACCTAGATCTTCTTCGTTCAGTTCGTACTGTTCGTAATCTTCATCAACGAAAACGTAAGCAGGGTTAGCGAAGTAAGAGTAAGTAACTTCTTTCTGATCCAAAATGATGTCTTCAAGCTTGTCATCTGCTTTGTAAACAGTCTCAGTAGCGATACCGTTAAGCAGGTTTTTTAACTTCATTTTAACAACGGCTGAGTTACGGCCAGACTTGTTAAATTCAGCTCTTTGGATGACCCAAGGAGAGCCGTTTACGCTGACAACTTGTCCGGCGCGAAATTCTTGTGCTGTTTTCATGATTAATCTCAATCAAAAGAGTGTGTGTATAATCCGGCGCGTACTTTAACTCTGTTTAGCTATTTTCAATAGTTTTTTTTGAGCAAAAATACAACAAGTTTTCGGCTAAATCGTTTTGCAGGAATAATGCCTCACTCCAGCGCTGACTATGGCGACAAAAGTCATCAAAATGAGTGCTAAAAAAGCCCCACTGTTCCTGCATATCTTCCTCTTGGTTCCAGCGTTCCCAAAGTGTTCGAAGCTGAGCTGCGTGCAGGTTATCTAGCCCTTGTGTATACAAATTTAAAA
>DAIRSP010000179.1:0-4968 GCA_036804365.1 Neptunomonas sp.
AAAACGACGGCGCAGTTCTGTCTGCACTGCATAACCATCATCCATGGTCATATTTGGGTATTCATTAGTCAGCTTGGGAATCGCATAAGCGCGAGTTTGCGCACCCTCTACACGTTCGCAGAGGCGCACAATATCTTCACGGGAGAGTGTTATATTCATACCGTACTCCTTCCAGCAAATTTCACTCGGCAACTACCCAAACCACCGACCGTACACACTAACTCATCGCCATCAACAACCGGCACGAGATCTGATTGAGAGCCGGACAAAATCACCTCACCGGCTTTAAATGGGATACCTAGCTCTCCCAGAGTATTTGCAAGCCATGCCACAGCATTAGCTGGCGAACCTTGTACGGCAGCTCCCACGCTAGTGGAATGTAATTCACCATTTTTCTCTAGCACCATACCCGCTAAGGTAATATCTAATTTACGCGGATCGCCTTTGGTTTTACCCAAAACATAAACGCCGCAGGATGCATTATCTGCAACGGTATCTTGAATTTTGATATTCCAATTGGTGATACGCGAATCCACAATTTCAAAGCACGGAACCACATAATCCGTCGCCCGAATGACATCCATCGCGGTGATACCTGGACCTTGTAAATCGGCTTTTAATACAAACGCGAGCTCTGCTTCTGCTTTCGGTTGGATCAACTTCGACAAGTCGATGGTTTCACCCTCTTGATACACCATCCCTGATGTGAGTTGCCCAAAATCTGGCTGATAAACACCTAAGAAATTCTGCACTGGCTTGCTAGTTACACCAATTTTCTTACCAACAATCGTTTCGCCAGCCTCAATACGACGCGCAATAAAACGTGACTGTATTTGGTAAGCATCTTCTAATGTGATCTCAGGCTCGCGCTCTCTGAGCGCTTGCACCGTAGTGCATTTTTTGAATGAATCGTAAAGTTCATCGCCGTATTGGTTGATTTTATTAATGTCCATATCAACCTCACAACTTGACGCAAATATTGCGCGTTTCGGTGTAAAACTCTAAAGAATGCACACCACCTTCACGCCCAATACCGGATTGTTTAGAACCACCAAACGCCGTACGCAGATCACGTAATAACCAGCTATTAATCCACGTAATGCCCACTTCAACACGCTCAGCAACCCGATGCGCACATGAAAGATTGGTTGTCCAGATAGTGGTCGATAAACCGTAATCGTTTGCGTTAGCTAGGTTAATCACCTCCTCTTCCGTATCGAAAGGTGCGATATGGCAGCAAGGACCAAAAATCTCATCGACCACGACCGATGCGGTTTCTGGCAACCCCGTCCAGATAGTCGGTTCAATCCAAGCACCTTCCGCTAGTTCAGCTGGCATAGCCGGTACGCCGCCACCAGTGACGACTGTCGCGCCTTCAGCAACAGCTTTTGCATAGTAAGACATGACTTTTTGTTTATGCTCTTGGCTAATGAGCGGGCCGTAATTAGCATTGCTGTCAGTCGGACGACCGAACTTTACACTCTCCGCCTTTAGCTTTAAGGCATGCACAAACTTTTCAAAAATGGGACGTTGCACATACACGCGCTCCGTCCCTAAACACACCTGACCAGAGTTCAGGAATGCAGACCTAAAAATACCATCAACCGCTTTATCAAAATCACAATCAGCAAACACAATGCCGGCGTTTTTGCCGCCTAATTCAAAGGAGACATCACGAATACCCTCGGCTGCTGCTTTCATAATCGCGGTTCCCGTGCGTGTTTCACCTGTAAAAGTGATCGCATTCACACCTGGATGCTGAGTGAGCAATTCACCCGCAGATCCAGGTCCAAAGCCATGAACCACGTTAAAGACGCCTTTTGGAATCCCTACTGAGTTCATCACCTCACCCAGCAAGGTAGTGCTAAGTGGCGTTTCTTCAGAAGGCTTAACGATGACACTGTTACCACACGCAAGTGCTGGCCCCACTTTCCATGTCATCAACAAGAAGGGAGCATTCCATGGGGAGATGACACCAATAACACCCTTAGGCACGTGAATAGAGTAATTCAGAGCACCCAAACCATCCGGAGTTGCCATACGGAAAGATTCGTTAGACACATTTTTGACCATGTCAGCAAACACTTTAAAGTTGGCTGCACCACGAGGAATAAATACATGGCTCATCACATGGCTTGGCTGCCCAGTGTCAGCCATTTCGGCTTCAACAAAATCATCAAAGCGGCGTGTGATTTCATCCGCAACACCGTAGAGCAAATCAACACGCTGATCGGTCGTGAGTCGACCCCACTCACCTTTTAGTGCGCCTTGGGCAGCTTTTACAGCAAGATCAACTTCGTCATGACCCGCTTCAGCGATAGACGCGATAACCCGGTTATCAACAGGCGAGCGTTTTTCAAAACGCTTACCACTTTTGGCAGCAACAAATTCACCACCGATAAAATTATCAACCTGGCGCATAACTATCCTACTTTGTTTTTTTATATTGAAGAGTGAGCAATACATTTACTGAGCATCCAAAATGGCACGCTTTACTCTGATCACTTGAGTCTATGAAATCAGACAAATACCGTCTAATACCATTTATACCCCCACTTCATACCTTTTAGGTATTTAACGATCATTGTTCTCATTCATTAAAAATGGGAGCTTACGCTCCCATTAGGTCAAGGCTTAAATCGATTTAAATAAAGGGCTTCTTACCTGCTGCGCATCCGCAGCAGAGATAAACTTCTCAAAATAGATATCCCTTTCAAATAGTCGTCCTTGCATCAGGGTTGTGATACAGGAGTCAATCATCAAAGGAGGTCCACACAAGTAAGCTTTATGTCCGCTAAAGTCATTTTCAAACGCTGCTTTAGCCGCATCATGCACATAACCTCGCAGCCCAGACCACTCAGACCCTTCGGGCTCATTTGATAGGACGGGATAATAGTTAAAGTTGCTATGCTGCTGCGCCAATGTAACAAACTCATCATGATAATAGAGTTCTTCACGAGTGCGCTGACCGTAGATGAGCGCAATCTTTTTATCGAAGCCTTCCTCTAAGAGATCCAAGATCATTGATCGCGGACTAGACAACCCCGACCCACCTGCCATAAAAATGACCGGTAGATCCGCTGACTTTTTCACAAAAAAACGCCCATAAGGACCAACAACCGTCAAAGAATCGCCAACGTTAAGTTGTTCATGAATATAGGTCGTGCCTTGTCCACCCGGCACAATACGTATATTCAACTCGATTTCGCCGGTAGACGAAGGGGCACTAGCGATAGAAAATGCTCGGTGCCCGATACCACCAGGCAGCTCAATATTCACATATTGACCGGCCTGAAACACCATTCCATCAGGATTTGCTAGGGTTAACCATACTCCTTTAATGGTCGGTGTCAGAGTTTCAATACGACTCACCACCGCCTGATAATCCTGTATCGGTAAGTTTCTTGAATCTGGGTCATCTTCTATATCAGCTTCAATCGTGATGTCACTTTCGGGCATCGCGCAACAGGCTAAACATTTTTGCTCTTCTCGCTCAAAATCCATCAATGCAAACGATGAGGCTTCGCCCTGTTCAATCTCACCATCGATAACCTGCACCTTACAGGTCGCACACAAACCATGGCAGCAGGCGTGAGGCAGGTAGATACCGGCACGCAACGCCGCATCCAGAATCGTTTGTCCCTCTTCGATATCCACAGTGATACCAAGAGGTTCTATTGTTAATTCATAGCTCATTGGGTAATCCTCCGTTTACAGACCACAAACGGTATTCAGGCCCGGAGTATGAAAACGCAGCAACTCTTTATGCACGACACCGTTCTCGGCCAAGCTTTTAGAGAAGTCTGGCTTCCAAGGCTGATTCGCTTTCTTCCATTCAGCAGATTCCCAATGAACCTGCTCACTATCAGGGTCTGCCCCCATCAAAGGCTTCACCACTTGGTTTAAAAACTCTGTTAGGTTCATAGCAGGATCAACGCAGTGTAAAAACGGGGATGCGAAAATAAGATGATGATCCCAACTGACAAACAACAACTGTTTACCTTCATATTTATCAACGGTGTCACTTGGCTCACCAATAAACGCTTTTTTAGCAATAACAGGCATGATAAATCTCCAAATACTGACCCGCTCCTAGCGAGCAATACGCAACTATCTCGCTAGGGTCGGATGACATTCTTATTAGTTAGTAGTCGACATACCCTTCCATTTCTGGAAGTTCATATTGTCCTGTGAGTCTTTGTAATCGCCATTATCTGTTCCATTTTGCAGACTCACCCAATCCATCCACGCCCCGACATCACCTTTAAGCGGTGCTTGGAAAAGCTGGTTCATCGGTAGCCAAGCTTCCATATATTTATCTGGCTCATTCTTAAAAATGTCCATGCAGTGATCTGAACAGAAGTGATACTTCTCACCCTCGTGATCATGCTCACGATGACAGGTTAATGTTGGGTCATCCGGCTCGGTAAAGACCGCTGGTAACTGGCATGTTTGGCAAAGTTTGGCCAGACCCACGTTTACTAGAGGCGTTCCAGCTTCTTCTAACTTGCGTAGATGATCCCAACGTGGACGGTAATATTTGTCAAAGGTGTCGGGGTATTTAGCAGATAGCCAATCCATATCCTCTTCGGATGGAATCCAACTATGGAAAGCCGTACCAAAACTCCACTGATAAAGACCAATCATGAATTGATGCGACATATGATCTATTGCTTTCTCAGCATCATCCCAACCTTTAGGTGGACGAATACCGTAACGGGCTAAATCATTAAAAAGTGCGCCGCCGTTTTCTATGCCGTAAATATTCCACGCTTCACGCCATGACATAACCCGTTTAGGCAGCATGTAATCCATCATGGTGCTCACTAGCCCTAATACTCGGAATCCACGCCAGAACCATTTATCCAACCATGCTTGCACGATTGGTAAATTATCGGGGTCTTGCTCAAGCATAAACTTGATGCACTCTAAGCCTAGAGTCATATGTCGCGCTTCATCAGACTGAGC
>DAIRSP010000180.1:0-4947 GCA_036804365.1 Neptunomonas sp.
GGCTGAGGTTACAGAGTGGGACCTTTTTTTAGGCTTGCCAATACAGTCAGACCCTTTACTTGAAGAGGCTAGGGTTCAATGTCTTTCGATACATGAAGGCCTTGATGGCGAACAAAAAGCGAGTGAAGGACTTGCCAACTATTTATATGATCGAAAAGGTCGAAAGCGCATTGCCGACGTTCTCGAACGGTTAAAAAAAGCGATAAAAAAAGAACCTACGATACGAGAGTTTTAGGAGCTAAACGTGCTGAACTATCCAAAAACCAAACTGCCCTCTGTTGGTGAAACCATCTTTACCACAATGTCTGCACTTGCGGCTGAAAAACAGGCAATCAACCTGTCACAGGGCTTTCCAGACTACCTTGGCCCGCAGAAGTTATTGGAGGGTGTTGGCCGAGCGATCACCTCTGGTAATAATCAATACGCACCCTTGGCGGGTGTTCCCAAGCTGTTGGAACAGATCAAGACCAAAGTGCAAAACTATTATGGTCGTGATTTGGATGTAGCTAATGAAGTGACCGTGACACCGGGTGCAACAGAGGCGATCTATTCGGCTATAACCTCAGTGATTCAACCGGGCGATGAGGTGATCGTATTTGATCCTGCCTATGATAGCTACCAGCCTGCTATAGAGATTAACGGTGGGGTGCCTGTTCACATTAAGTTATTGCCTCCGGACTTTTCGGTTAAGTGGGATCAAGTCAGAGCAGCTATTACCTCTAAAACGCGCATGATCATCATTAACACGCCACATAACCCTACGGGGTCAATTTGGCAGCGATCTGATTTAGATGCACTGGCTGACCTTGTCAGAGATACCGACATATTGATCATCAGCGATGAGGTATACGAACACCTGGTCTATGACGGGAAAGTGCATCAGAGTGTGAATACTCATCCAGAGTTGATTGAGCGCTCGTTTATTGTCTCTTCGTTCGGCAAAACTTATCACGTAACTGGCTGGCGAACTGGCTATTGTGTTGCGCCAGCGCCATTAACCAAAGAGCTGCGCAAGGTTCACCAGTACGTCACATTCACTAGCCACACACCGATACAGCATGCGATAGCGGACTTTATGGCTGAAGAGCCGGACTATCCAAGAACGCTGCCTGATTTCTTTATGCAAAAACGCGACCGATTGGCTAGAGGGCTGGAAAAAAGCCGTTTCAAACTGCTCGACTCGAACGGTACCTATTTTCAGTTGGTTGATTACACCGCAATCAGCGATGAGCCTGATGATCAATTTGTTCTGCGTTTGATTGATGAGGTGGGTGTTGCGGCTATCCCTTTATCACCTTTCTACTCAAATGGTGAGCAGACAGGTTGTATTCGTCTCTGCTTCGCTAAAGCAGATGACACTCTTGATAAAGCGATTGAACGTCTATGTCGAATTTAACGCTAAGCTACCTTCAGATCGATCTAGCCTGGGAGAACCCACAATCCAATCGTGAGGCCATTGAGGCTGAGATCTTAGCCTTAGATAGCTGTGATATTGTGATTCTGCCGGAGATGTTTTTAACAGGTTTCACGATGTCCCCTGAAACCTGCGCAGAACCGATCGATGGAGAAAATGTGCAATGGCTGATTGGGCTTGCTTCACGCAGTGGGAAAGCTTTAGCGGGTAGTCTCTCTGTGTGGGTGGCAGGTGAGTATCGTAATCGCTTTCTTTTTATCACTCCTGAGGGCCGTGTCGCTAAATACGATAAACGCCACCTGTTCACTATGGGTGATGAGCCTAATCACTATACAGCTGGAGAAGAGCGCGTCATTATTCACTATAGAGGGTGGCGAATCATGCCACTGGTCTGCTATGACCTTCGTTTCCCGGTATGGTCAAGAAACTGTGATGAGTACGATTTGCTGATCTATGTGGCGAACTGGCCCGCCGCGAGAAGGCTCGCCTGGCGCTCTCTGCTTCAGGCCCGAGCGATTGAAAATCTAGCTTATGTTGTTGGGGTCAACCGAGTCGGTACTGACGGAAACGGATTGGATTACGCGGGCGATAGCCAAGTGGTCTCGTTTGATGGTGAGCTATTGAAAGATAGTGAGCCTTTTCAAGCCAGGATAGAATCTGTTTCACTCAATAAAGACGCTCTAATAGACTATAGATCTCGCTTCCCGGCGGCAGCTGATCGTGACGCGTTCACATTGAGCGGTGTTAAACGACGAATTGTTGAGCTTTAACGAAGCTTTAGCGGACGCATGCAACGATACTCTGGCAATCCCTCTTTGGTGGGGACAATCGCACTGAGTCGTAGCGCACTTTCAAGATGACCTTCCAACTCCTCAGGAAGTGGCTCCTCAAACGGATCAAATGTTTGAAAGTAATCGATTAAAGGGTTGCGAAAAAAATAGAGTGCGGATTCAGCGGTGATTTTGTCGCACAGTGCCTTGGCTTTGCGTGTGCTTCGAGAATCATCAAATGCACCTTTTAGGCGTGTCTCAACAATCAAAATAATATCGGTATCAGGCGAAGAAGAGAGGTAGGATCGCATACCAATCTGCTCCTCACGTGTGTTCAGAAGGTCTGCTACATTCGGGATTAATTGCTTGTCCAAATCGAGATTGAGTCGATAAAAACCCATATCAATCAGTGTTACGGGTCTATCAGCGAGCTGGTAGAAGGCTCTTGCAGAATCGTCTGCTTTTAGAGCGCCGCTGGCCAAGAATAGTGTAGAGAGAAATAGCGCTTTTAGACTGTAAGTTTTCAAGTCATGTCCCTGATCAAAATTTAACCTATTTTATTCATTGATCAGGAATAAAAAAAGAGGCACTAAGGCCTCTTAAGAATATTTATAAGCTCACTCTGTCAATTAGAGTTCACCCTCAACCGTTGTGAGTCCATGAATGGTCCAATCTTGGTAGCCACCACGGTAGTAGTAGATCAGTTCTGCTGGGTAACCTTCACGGATCATAGCGCGAATTCCGCTTGGACTTTGTGGACAGGTGCTAGAGTTACAGAATGCGTAGATCTTAGTGTTTGCATCCGCACAGCTCCAACCTTTACCCTCTTTCTCACAGCCGAATTGATCCATGTTCATCGCTACTTCAGTGTATGGGATGTTGATTGATCCTGGGATGGTGCCTAGCTGAAGAACGTGATCCTTCATACGCATATCAACGATCATGCTGTTCTCTTTACCGATCGCTTCGATCACATCGATTTCACCAACAGGTGTGACGCCCTCTGCCGGGACCATTGGTTGTAGGTAGCCCTTAATCAACGCTGGTGGCGTTTTAACTCGAGTGATCTCCATTGGGCCGTCTTCTAGCTCAACGGTGTAAGCGTTCATCTTGTCCCATAGCTGGATATTTTCGTCGCTAGCGATTGCAGTCAATGTGGTACCCGCAAACAGAGTTGCTGTTGCGATGCTTAAAAGCTTGTTCATGATCTTTCCTCAGTGTTGATAGCGACCCTTACTGTTATAACCATAAATAAGAGCCTTATTACTATTATCCTATTCTCCCAGGAAAAAGTCTTTTTAATTTTTAACCTCTGCTATTATTCTTTGATCGAATAAATACTTATGTAGGGTTTAGCATGAATAATCTGACACCAGTCTCTTTGACAGTACTTTTGCTGACAGCTTCTAGCTCTTTAAAGGCAGAGATGTCCGTTGATCACAGCAAAATGACCCAGCACGATCACGAGATGATGATGAAGCATTTAGGTATGTCTAAAGAGGAAGCCACTCCTGTCGTCGATGATCATAGAGAACTTGTGTTGTTTCCTGAAGCTGAGTATCACCTCACTTTGCAAAATATGCGTGACCACCTACGAGGGGTAAACCTTGCCCTCATGAATGTTGCATCAGGGAACTATATTCAGGCTGCAGAAGCGATTGAACAGCACCTAGGGTTTGGTAACAGTCATGGCGCCAATGGTCTTCATTCAGCTCGTGAGTATATGCCGCCGGGTATGCAGATGTTAGGCCATGGTATGCATACTAAAGCCAACGCGTTGGCGACAACGCTTAGGGATGCTGAGATTACTGAAGATAGTCAGGAAATATTTCTGAAAATGGCCGATCTGACATCGCAGTGTGTTGCCTGCCACGATGCGTATCGATTAGGCGCCGAATAGATTTTAAATCAGGTTTAGTTTGCAGCGTTTGAGCTGACAGGTGATAGCACACCACCCACGTCGACAGCACCCAATGCGACGTTCACCACGGCATTGGTGCCTACATCGGCAAGTATCTGCTCTTCATTGAGTGGATTCTTGCCACAACTCTCCAACATGTTCGATGCATTTTTTCGATCAACATAATCCAAGGCTGCATTAGCGCCAATGATTATGGGCGCCAGTCCAACGGTCGCAACGGTTAAAATAGGCGTCGCAATGTTACGCCCCCATTTTAACTTCTCGTGCTCAGTGACCGTCGACATTGAAGATTCACATTGAGCAGTGACTACCTCGCCGTTGATACGTAGCTTATGAGCTGTGTCGTAACTCACACTGGAACAGCCGCTTACTAGCAGTGTTGAGCAGATTACAAAGGTTGCGATGACTCTCATTCGATTTTGCTTCTGTACCATTAACGAAAATTGTGACACTTATTACAATAGAGATCATTATTCCTTAAAAGTTCCCTAAGTTATTAATTTATTTTAAAAGTGACTCAATATTTACACCCTTTCGTATTCTGTTTTAATAGAGTGAATGCGTCTGATCCATCTAAGGAGGTTTTATGCGCTTATCTATCTTTCCGTTAGCATTTACATTGTCGTTATCGATGCTCGCCTCTGTTGTTCATGCCCAAAGGGTCCCGGATCTTGAACGGGAACAACGAATGGTGGATGAGATTGTTGATGTGATATTTGACGGCGATCCTATAGAACTCAGTGACGGTAATCGGGATTTTCTTGCCATCTTCATGGAGGCCAACGAGCCTAAAGGTACGGTGATCATCGCTCATGGTCGTGGATATCATGCCGATTGGGAGA
>DAIRSP010000181.1:0-4909 GCA_036804365.1 Neptunomonas sp.
TTAGTATGGGAGCGATACGAGGTGATCGCCTCTTTGAGAAGATTAAAGATTTTACCGGCAACCCCAATATTCAAGATCTAGCTATCCCTTATACCGCCGTCGCGACCGATATCGTCCATCAAAAAGAGGTCTGGTTTCAGCGCGGCTCATTGATTGAGGCGATCCGAGCTTCCATTGCTGTTCCCGGTGTATTTACACCGGTTGAGAAGGATCATCGGTTATTAGTTGATGGTGGGGTACTCAATCCCTTACCCATTATTCCGACCGTAGCAGCACGCTCTGATCTGATTATCGCTGTCGATCTAAACGGTGGGCAGGTGCTGCCAGATGTGCAATTACCTGAGCCCAAAATCATTGGCCATAAAGGGTTCGAAGATGGGCCGCATCATAGAAAGCAGCGTCGGATCGAGCACTTTAAGCCCGAGAGCAACATGGAAGTGATTATGAGCTCGCTTGAGGTAATGCAGAGTGCATTAAGCCAATACAAAATTGCCGGGTATCCGCCGGATTTACTGATCAGTATTCCTAGTGAAGTGTGTGGTTTTCATGATTTTCATCGGGCAACCGAAGTGATAGAAACCGGTAAGCAGATAGCCCAAAAAGCATTAGACGATATGGAAAAGATGGCCTACAGCTGAGTGTAGGCCAATCGATAACCGCAGACTATTTCAGCAGTGATAAAAACTCAGCGCGTGTTTCTGGCTTGCTACGGAAAGTACCCAGCATCATGGATGTTTTCATCGAGCCGTTCTGCTTTTCGACACCGCGCATCATCATGCACATATGTTTTGCTTCGATAACAACGCCAACGCCTTTAGCACCCGTAACAGACATCACTGCTTCAGCGATCTGTTTGGTCATGTTTTCCTGAATCTGCAAGCGACGAGCGTACATATCAACGATACGTGCGATTTTAGATAGACCGAGTACTTTACCATCAGGAATATAAGCGACATGTGCTTTGCCGATAAAGGGCAGCAGGTGGTGTTCGCATAACGAGTACAACTCGATATCTTTAACAATCACCATTTCGCTGTTATCAGAAGGGAATAGGGCGTTATTCACGACCTCTTCAAGCGACTGATTATAGCCGCGAGTTAGATAAGCCATCGCTTTAGCTGCGCGTGCAGGTGTATCGGCTAGACCATCACGGTTAAGGTCTTCACCCACCTGTTCGATAATGGATGCGTATGCTTTTTCCATCACTGGCAAAAATCCCCTGTTATATGGATCAAAAAAGTGGCTTAACTTACGCCAAGCCGCCAGATTCGTAAAGCAGAAAATGCGTAATCAGCGCTTATTTTGCTTGGTTTGTTTTAAAAGCACATATAAAGCGCCCGCGCCGCCATCTTTAGGCTGCGCCGAACTGAACGCCAAAACATTCGGCATCTGACGTAACCAATCGTTCACGTAAGACTTGAGCAATGGCTGCTGACCTTCTTGGCTAAAGGCCTTTCCATGTACAACTATGACCGCACGCATCGCATTACGTTGTGAGTCACGAATAAATAAACTTAGCTCATCGCGTGCGGTGTCGACGGTCATGCCGTGCAAATCAATACCTGCCTCCCAAGGGATATGCCCTTTATGCAGACGTTTGATCAACCCCAGTTGAACGCCGGGCGTAGCAAAAAGCAGTTCTTCATCAGAAGTGACCAGCTTTGAAATCTCGCTCGATAAACCATCTACTAACTGCTCAGTATCGGCCTCGGCCATTGCTCGCAAATAGGATAGTGACTTATCTTTTTTGATCGGTCCATTCGTGCGTAAAACAGCCTTATCCTGCTTAATTTTAGCCACATCGCCCATCATCTCGGAAAAAGAGAGATCATCCATGCTATTTGAATTAGAGTTTATTTCGTCAGACATAGCGCCAAAGTCTTGATTTGATTAAACTGTCAGCCTTTAACAAAGCTACAAGAGCGGTATTATCCCGACACTTATGATGATTGATCAAGAGCAGGTGACCAAAGAATTGAAAACAGTCCGCGATTTTATCCGCTGGACCTGTAGTTTACTCAACGAACATGACGTTTATCTCGGGCACGGCAACGTGTCGGTGTGGGATGAATCGGTACAGCTCGTCATGGCTGCGATCTACCTCTCTTGGAATAACGACTCCGCTGTGTTGGATGCGCGCTTATTAAGCCACGAGAAAAAAAGAATCATCGACTTTGTCAAACAGCGCGTAGAAGAACGTAAACCATTACCATACATCATCAACGAAGCATGGTTTATGGAGATGCCATTTTACGTCGATGAGCGCGTATTAATTCCACGCTCACCGATAGCACAATTGTTAGAAACCGAATTTTCACCGTTTTTACGCTCAGGCCCCGTTGGCCACATTCTGGATTTATGCACGGGCAGTGGATGTATCGGTATTGCCTGCGCTTATGTCTTTGAAGAAGCGGAAGTTGATCTGATCGACATCTCTGAAGATGCCTTGGAAGTCGCGCGCATCAACATTGAGCAGCATGAATTAGAAGAACGGGTGACGCCGATTCACAGTGACCTGTTTGAAGCCGTAAAAGGCATGAAATATGACTTAATCGTCTCCAACCCACCTTATGTGGATCAAGATGATTTTGAAACCATGCCGGTAGAGTTTCAGCATGAACCTGAATTGGCGCTCACCTCTGGGCCGGATGGTTTGGATATAACCCGTCGCATACTGCGCGAAGCCTGCGACTACCTCACCGATGATGGATTGCTGGTCGTCGAAGTCGGAAATAGCGAAGTGCACCTGATGGAACAGTTTCCTCACGTGCCACTGATTTGGGTCGATCTGCCAAACGGTGGAAATGGGGTATTCGCAATAAGCGCACAAGAATTAAAGCAATATCGGGACGAATTTTAATTCAGCCGGTATAATCACGCACCTGATTTAACAAGAGAGAGCCGTACGCATGTCAGGCAATAGTTTTGGTAAGTTGTTTACAGTCACCTCATTCGGTGAAAGTCATGGGCCTGCATTGGGATGTATCATCGATGGCTGCCCACCGGGTATACCGCTAACAGAAGCTGATCTGCAACGTGATCTTGATCGCCGCAAGCCCGGCACCTCTCGCCACACAACACAACGTCGTGAAGCTGACGAAGTTAAAATCTTATCGGGCGTATTTGAAGGCAAAACCACCGGTACCTCGATCGGGTTGTTGATCGAAAACACCGACCAACGTTCAAAAGACTACTCCAACATTGCAGAAACTTTCCGCCCTGCACACGCTGACTACGTCTACACCCATAAATACGGATTCCGTGACTACCGTGGTGGTGGACGCTCATCAGCACGTGAAACCGCCATGCGCGTTGCAGCGGGCGGAGTCGCAAAAAAATACCTCGAAAGCAAAGGGATCACGATTCGTGGCTATTTGTCACAGCTCGGCCCCATCAAAATTGACCCAGCCAAATTTGACTGGAGCCAAGTAGAGCAAAACGTTTTCTTCTCACCGGATGAGGATGCAGCAGCACAGATGGAAACCTACATGGATGCCCTGCGCAAAGAGGGCGATTCTGTCGGGGCAAAAATCTCTGTAGTCGCCTCGGGTTTACCTGTTGGTTTAGGCGAGCCGATCTTTGATCGACTCGATGCTGAACTTGCACACGCCTTGATGAGTATCAATGCCGTTAAAGGTGTGGAGATCGGTGATGGTTTTGCAGTCGTAGAGCAAAAGGGCACAGAGCACCGCGATGAAATGACCCCAGAAGGGTTTTTATCCAACCATGCAGGCGGCATTTTAGGTGGCATCTCAACAGGCCAAGATATCATTGCCCATATCGCTCTAAAGCCTACCTCAAGCCTACGTATCCCAGGCCGCAGCATCAACGATCGCGGAGAAGCGATCGAAGTGATCACCACCGGTCGTCACGACCCATGCGTCGGCATTCGAGCAACACCTATTGCTGAAGCGATGATGGCGTTAGTCCTAATGGATCACTACCTACGCCACCGCGCACAAAATGCTGATGTAACATGCAGCACACCGGTAATTAAAGGGTAGTTCTATACTGTAATTCTATACTAATGCATCAAGCGGGCTTAACGCGCCCGCATGATGCAGACCCAATACATGTGTATATATTTGAGTGGTTTTAATATCACTATGTCCGAGAAGTTCTTGCACAGTTTTTATCTAAGTCGATATCCTGAAGTCGAATTCTTAAGCACTCTGTAATTCGTAGTCCGCTACCGTAGAGTAATGAGAAGATAAGCAAGTTGCGGCCATCTAGGAAAGATAGAATCGACTTTACTTCATGCTGGGATAGTACTACGGGAAGCCTTCTGTATTGCTTTGCGTGATTGAATTCCAAGCTCTCAAGAGGCTGCTTTAGAAACTGATTGTATAAAAAAGCTAATGAATTAAGTGCAACTTTTTGAGTATTTACAGCAACGTGCTCATCGTTGGCTAAATGGCTTAAGAATTGGGTAATTTCATACTCCCCCATCTCTAGTGGATGCTTTAGTTTATTGAAGCGAATAAAGCGTTTAATCCAATTTAAATAGGTTTTTTCGGTTCTTAGGCTATAACCGCGTAAGCGAATATCACGCCTTATTGATTCAATAAATGGGCTATGGCTCATATCACACATCCTTGTGGATAATCTGGAATAATATACTGTATGAGTGTACAGTGTATTTGGCGAATTACAACAAAACTGCACACTTTGTATAGATTCGATGCGCATTTTTATACTGGACAAACTACAAAACAGCTATAGAATCATTTAGATAGCTTTAATACACATGGATGATAACCGGCGCAATAGAACATGTTTTCGAGCATGCGCATTTACAGGGATGCCTCATTTTTATCCTCATCCTAAAAGCTTTTAAAATTAATAGGTTATGCCGATTTCTGACTTTTAAGTAAGGAATGATATCGCGCATGCGCATGAATAAAACTGT
>DAIRSP010000182.1:0-4889 GCA_036804365.1 Neptunomonas sp.
CTCATACTTTAATTGCTGAGCTAGAGAGAAGGGATTAATAAATGAATAAAGTTGTTTATTTAGACAAACATCATTTCTACAACTAACAATATTCAAACTCATTAATAAATATCTTTAGACAACAAACTCACCGGCGTCTTAATCAATATCTTCACATCCAGCCATACTGACCAGTTATTGATATACGCCAAATCGTATTCAACACGCTTTTCCATTTTATCGAGCGTTTCGGTTTCGCCACGATAACCGCTTATCTGCGCTAAACCGGTAATACCCGGTTTAATGCGGTGGCGGGCTAGGTAAGCGTTTATTTTTCCGCTGTAATAATCGTTATGTGATACTGCATGTGGCCGTGGGCCAACGAGCGACATACTGCCTTGCAGCACATTAATAAGTTGTGGCAGTTCATCAATGGAGGTGCGGCGAATAAATTTACCCACTTTGGTGATTCGCGGGTCTTCTTTACTGGCTTGCTGCACAATTTCGGCATCGGTATGCAGCTTCATGCTGCGGAACTTCCAAATTTTAACGATTTTGCCATCAAAGCCGTGGCGATCTTGTTTAAAGAATACTGGCCCGGGGGATGATCGCTTTACGGCAATCGCCACGGCTAAAAACACGGGGGATAAACAGACCAGTGCAATGCTGGCGATTACTTTATCCATAATATCTTTAGCAAACATGGAGACTTTGGATGAAGTGAGCGGGCTTTCATTCAGCGAGATCAGCGGTACACCCGCTACTTCGCGCACCGAGTGGTTGAGTAGATTCATAGCGAAGATATCGGGTGCCCAGATCACATCAACATTCATATCGAGTAGATCGACTTGTAAGCCTTCGATCTGTTCTGATTCGCTTAACGGCAGTGCAATATAAATCCGTTTTATATGGTGTTCTTTTATAATCTCACGCAGGGCTGCCACATGCCCAAGAATGGGGGCAGGTAGCGTGGCTTGAATGGCGCTGTCCAACTTTTCATCATCGCTGTGGACAATGCCGATAACACGATCGGGCAGCCAGTGGTTTTTGTTCAAGCTTTTAACCAGATGTCGTGCAATGGAGCCATAGCCAATAACGAGCGTGGGTAGTTTTTCGATATGGCTTTGTTTGTAGCGGCGAATAAGCTCGCTTAAGCCTACATGGTTAACAATTTGTAGCGCCAAAGCACTGGGCGCCCAAATGATCATGACTGAACGCGAAAAAAGATCAGAGGTTTTGGTTACAAAGCCCACCAATAGGAGGCAGGCAAGGCATAATGACCAAGCAAAAGTAATGCGTGCAATGGCATACCAAAAGGTTGCTGATCGACGATATACACCGCGAGCCGAGTAAATACCAAACATAGATAAAACAGTAATTACAGCTAGTAGACGGTATGAGGGAGGAAAGGTATCGGTTTTCCAGAGGGTAAGAAGGTAAAGTGTGCCCGTGACTACTAAGACGTCAGCAAAGAGCTGAACCCAGAACATCATGGTTTCATGGTTTTTGAGCAGACGTCGACTACGCTTTAACGAAGACGTCGACACGCCACGATGCGACATGCGCAGATCCATCTTGTAAATACCTTTTTTAGTGCAACAATAAATCCGTCTTTCCATTTGTTGCAGTGCCGTTGAATAATAATCTAAAGCGCCGGTTTTATGCAACCGCTTGTAAGTTTCTCTTTGCAATGCACAACAAGATTGCTATTATCCCGCTAACTTGAACTTGCAAGGAGCAAACGTTATGCGCCGATTAATTTTTGGTGTCATGGCAGGGATGATTCTTCCGCTGTACTCTGCCCACGCATCTATTGATACTGATATCGCTGAAAACAAGCCAATGGCTGAGGTGATTCAGAATGCTGGTGAGCTTTCGCTTACTGAAATTATGACTCAGATTGCAGCTGCTAACCCAGCACTGTTGGCTGATGCTGTGGCCGCCATTATTGCTGCTGACCCTTCACAGGCGTCTGCTGCTGTTGATGCTGCAACTAAAGCTGATCCTACTCAGGCTGCGGCGATTGTTTCTGCTGCTGCAGGTGCGGGTGCTGATTTAGCGCAGATGCAACAGGTTGCGATTTTGGCTGATCCACGTGTTGACCCGACTGCCGTAGCTGAAGCGACAGCAGCAGGTAACGCTCAAGGACAAGGCCAAGGTTTAGGTATTGCACCTGGCCAAACAGGGCGTCGTGTTTCACCTCCACCTTTTGGTAACAACGGTGGTAACGGTGGCGGCAACGCTGGCAGCCCAAGCTGATTGCTGAATAGCTGTTTATAAAGGCATCTTTTGATGCCTTTTTAGTTTCTATCTTTTTTTCCCCCTATTCTTGATCCTTCTGCTTTTCTAACAGGTTGTTATGGACAGACACGCCGCTGCTACTTCTCGCCCTGCTGATCAATCCCTCTTTTATCTTTGGCTCGCTTTATTGGTTTGGTTACCCTTGCCTTTAGGTAGCAACCGTGTGTGGGCGGCTTCTCTTTTCACTTGTGTTTGTTTGGGGCTACTCTGCGGTTGGTGTGTTCACTATTTACGTGATCGGGTGACGGTGCCTGTTACTTTTGCTAAAGCTTGGCCTCTGCTGGGTTTGTTTGCTATGTCGGCGCTTTGGGTTAGCTGGCAAGGCGTAGGAGGATTTTCGTTAGATAGCAGTGTTACGCGCCAACAAGCTACTTTAAGCTGGGGGCTGATTGCTTTTTTAGGGCTAACCTTGCTGCTGCTTAATTCGCAAACGCGGTTGCGCTGGACCATTTACACCTTGGTGATTAGCGGTACTTTTCAAGCGGTATACGGCAGCTTGATGACGTTAAGCGGCAGCGAATTTACTTTTTTTATCCCCAAAGATAGTTATACCGGTGTTGCAACCGGCACCTTTATCAACCGTAACCATTTAGCCGGCTATTTGGTGATCTGCCTGTCATTAGGCTTAGGGATGATGATCGCGACCCTAAAAAGTGAGCCTTCTGGGAATTGGCGTAACCGTTTACGCCGCTGGATGACTGCCCTGCTAGGCAAAAAGATTCTACTGCGTATCGCTTTAGCTATCATGGTTATCGGGTTAGTGTTGACTCACTCACGCATGGGTAACAGCTCCTTTTTTATCGCGATGATGATTACGGGTGGTTTAGCTTTGTTATTAAGCCGCCGCGCTTCACGCGCTACGGTGATTTTGCTTGCTAGCTTGCTGATTATTGATATCTTTTTGGTGGGTACCTTCTTTGGTATCGAGAAGGTGGTTGACCGCTTAGAGAATACTTCAAGCCACCGCGAAACCCGCGATGAGGTAGATATTTACAGCGTTAAGCTGCTTGAAAACCATTTAGTTGATGGTACAGGTGCAGGTACTTTTTATACCGCTTTTCCTCCCTATCGTGGTGGGGATATCCGTATCTTTTATGATCACGCACACAATGATTATTTAGAGTTTTTATCCGAGCGCGGTGTCATTGGCTTTATCCCGATGCTGCTTGCTGTGGTTATTACCTTTGCGGTGGCGCTGCGTGCGCAATGGAAACGCCGGAATCCACTGATGCGCGGCTTGTCGTTTGGCTGTTTGATGTCGATGATTGCGATGGGGCTACACGCCACGGTGGACTTTAACTTGCAGATTCCAGCCAATGCCGCGACCTTTATGCTGGTGTTAGCACTGGGCTGGATTTCGATGTTTTACGAAACGCGGCGGAAAAGATCGAGCGTTACGACCGGCGTATAACTGCCGGTCTGCTCACTATTAGAAACCCGCTGCTATAGCCTTAAATCACTACCGTTGCGCGGTAATACATATTTTAAATCGTACACAATGTGCTGCGCTTTGCCGAGTGCACGTACGCCCGCCTCGCCCATCGACTTAAATTGATCATGCGCAACGGCGACCATAATGCCATCGAACTGATTAGGCGCTGGCAGCTCTGTTAAGACATCAACACCGTATTCGTGCTTGGCTTCTTTGGCTGAAACCCACGGATCGTAAATAGTGACTTCAACATTCAGAGCTTGTAGTTCGCGTACGATATCAACCACACGCGTATTGCGCAGATCTGGGCAGTTTTCTTTAAACGCAAAGCCCATAATCAGCACCTTAGCGCCGTTAACATGGATGCGCTGCTTCATCATCTCACGCATCAGCTGCATCGCAACGTATTCACCCATACCGTCGTTAATTCGACGACCGGCCATAATCACATCGGGATGGTAGCCTACGGACTCTGCTTTGTGCGCTAAGTAGTATGGATCAACGCTAATGCAGTGGCCGCCCACGAGACCTGGACGGAAAGGTAGGAAGTTCCATTTTGTGCCTGCGGCAAGCAAGACAGCTTCGGTATCAATGCCGAGTTTGTTGAAGATCAGCGCGAGTTCGTTAACTAAAGCGATGTTGATATCACGCTGCGTGTTTTCGATTACTTTTGCAGCTTCCGCGACCTTGATGGATTCCGCTTTGTAAGTACCGGCTACGATAATGCTGCGATAAAGCTGATCGACTGTTTCAGCGACTTCTGGCGTTGAACCTGCTGTAATTTTTAAGATGGTCGTTAAGCGGCGCTCTTTATCACCTGGGTTGATACGTTCTGGACTGTAACCTACGAAGAAATCTTGGTTGAAGGTTAAGCCGGAGCCGGCCTCTAAAATCGGCACGCAGTCATCTTCTGTTGTACCTGGGTAAACGGTGGATTCGTAGATCACGATATCGCCTTTACCGAGCACCTTGCTGATCGCAGTGCTGCTTTTAATCAGCGGGGTTAAATCAGGCTGATTGTTGCCATCAATCGGCGTGGGTACGGTAATGATATAGATGTTGCACTCTTTTAAATCTGCGGCATCCGCTGTGTAGCTGAGATGCTTTGCTGCTGCGAGCTCTTCATCTGATGTTTCGAGCGTTGAATCATGCCCACCGCGCAGTTCATCTAAGCGTG
>DAIRSP010000183.1:0-4889 GCA_036804365.1 Neptunomonas sp.
CCGCCCAAGGAGCATGCGATATTCCATGGAGTCTCTATTTGAAAGCGAGAGTTCAATATCCCAGTGCTGACTCCCCATCTTTAACGGTGCTATGACAACGTAACGAACTTCTGACTCACCGCTGGAGCTTTTAATACGCCGTTTATCATGTACGGGTAATTCACAACGTATTATGGTTGTACGATTACCTTGCAGTGGGTGTACTTCAAAGCTAACCCAAAGTATCCCATCGCGTCTAAAGGTCACTACATTAAACGCATGAATAGAGGAGATTTTAGCCCCCGAATCTATGCGTGCTTTGATCGCATGAATACCCAGTGCAGGAAAACTACACCACTCTTCTGCGCCAATGATGACTTTATCCAAACTTCATACCTTTTCGCTAATTCAGAGAAATACCTCAGCGCTCATGCAAGGAGGTGCGGAAACGGACGGCGATTATACGGTGCTCGTTAGAGTAGAGAATAGCGTTTTTGTGCACTAATTCATAATACAGATCAAATACCTATCAGCTTAAACTTTTGGGGGCGGGTCAGGCGCTTAATAGCAAATTCACGCCGACTGGCGGCAGCCCTCCCCGTATGCGCTTCATGCCAAATCAAGCTAACCGGGCGCCTTGCCCGTGTATATTTTGCCCCTTTCTTATCGTTATTATTATGCTCTTTAAGGCGCCTTTGGCAATCCGTTGTAATACCGGTATAGAGAGAGCCATCAGCACATTCGAGCATATAGACAAACCATTTATCTTCTCTTAGCTCTTCGCTATTTTGCACGGTTTTCCTCGATCAATAAAATACGTAAAAATGGCGTAAAATATTTCATCTTATGATTGAAAGTAATGGACAGTTATTAGCCAACCTCTAGAATAAGCGCATCTTACCCTTGCAGAGCCTTCGCAGATGCAAACTTTCTTGATAGCCATTGCTATACTCGCTTTTTTCCTAATCGTCCTTGAAGATATTATCCATATCAACAAGGCTAAAACGACGCTTTTCTTAGGCACACTCTCTTGGCTTGTGCTCTTTATCATGCCTCAACATGGTGCTACCACTGAACAGGTGCAATCGATGTTGAGTGAAAACCTGCTTGAGATCGCCAGTCTTTGGCTATTCTTGATGGCTGCCATGACCTTTGTTGCCTATTTAAACCATCAAGGCCTCATTGAGTCGATGATCTATAAGATTTTACCTTCCAGAATAGGCGAGAAATCGTTACTGTTTTTGGTAGCAACCTTCTCTTTCTTGTTTTCTTCCTTGTGTGACAACATCACCGCAACCCTCGTGTCAGTCTCGTTGGTTTTATCGCTCAAACTTCCATCTAAGAAAACGCTGAAATTTGCCGTCATGGTCGTGTTTGCCGTGAACTCAGGAGGAGTATCGTTAATCACGGGTGACGTTACAACCTTGATGATATTCTTAGCGGATAAGGTCGCTATTCAAGACCTGCTCTGGCTAGCCGTGCCATCATTTATGAGTGTCATGATACTGGCAACATTCCTCTCTTTCGGGCTTCAGGGTGAAATCATTATCGATGGTGGCGTACAACGTCATGATAAAGTGGGAACCAGTATCGCGATTCTGTTTCTTTGTACCATTATAGCTACGATCGTTTTGAACATCACCGCAGGCGTGCCACCTGTCCTAACCTTCCTGTTTGGTTTGTCTGTCATGTTCTTGATTGGGCGTTTCTTCAACTCAATTGATGACCGTGAAAATATGCTCGATTATATTCGTGCCATCGAGTTTGATACCCTACTTTTCTTCCTAGGTATTTTATTATTGGTTGGAATGTTAAAGGAGATCGGGGTCTTAGATAGTCTGGTACACATTTACGATATGCTGCCTCCTCTACAAGCTAACTATGTCATGGGATTACTCTCTTCGCTAGTCGACAACGTGCCTCTAACTGCCGCACTGCTGAAAGCTAACATCGATATGCCACATGGTTACTGGTTATCATTAACTTATGCTGTGGGTGTCGGTGGATCATTACTGATTATTGGTTCTGCTGCAGGCATTGTTGCCATGAGTAAAGTAGCTGAAGTTAACTTTATGAGTTACCTAAGATTTGGTGTCTATCTATTACTCGCTTATACTCTGGGTTTTGCAGGTAGTTACGGTGTTGGCTTAATGCTATACCCCTAATTAGCTGCTTACTTCTGCGCTGGTTTGTTACCAGTGCAGCCTCACGAGTTAGAACTATGGCACGCAGCTCCCTCAGCAAACGTATTTTCCTCTTTTTGGGTTTTGCCGCATCAGGGCTGATCGCTTTTATATTTTTAACAGTCCTGCTCTTTCGATTCGTCAACCCGCCTATTTCTGCCTTCATGTTGGGTTTCTTGCTAGACAGTTCATCTAAGCCCTTACGACATGATTGGGTCGATCTCGAAAAAATTTCTCCTCTTATGCCGCTAGCTGTCATCGCCAGTGAAGATCAAACTTTTTTAAACCATTGGGGTTTTGATTTAAACGCGATTAGCTCAGCCATTGAGGATTATCAGCAGGGAGAGGGGTTGCGAGGCGCAAGTACTATCAGCCAACAGACTGCAAAGAACCTCTTCTTATGGAATGGCCGACAGTTTATTCGCAAAATTTTTGAGGCCGGTATCACACTTTGTATCGAACTTAGCTGGGATAAGCATCGTGTAATGGAGGTATATCTAAATATCGCGGAGTTCGGTGAAGGAATCTATGGTATCGAGGCTGCAAGCCGCTATTACTTCGGCATCAGTGCTAAACAGTTATCGTTAACACAAGCCGCTCTGCTCGCTTCATCGCTCCCCAATCCTAAAAAGTTTAATCCGAGCCGCCCAACTAACTATATGTGGAAACGGGTAAATTGGATTACTCAACAGATGAGGCAATTAGGTGGTACTGCTTACGTGAGCCGCCTCATTCGAGGCTAAAAAAAATGCCGCTTCATCAAAGCGGCATTTTTATCATCATTTATCGCGTTATTCTATTTCAGCATTGTGATAGACGTTCTGCACATCATCTAAGTCATTCAGCATAAACATAAACTTCTCGAACATCGCAACATCATCGCCGGAGACGGGCGTGGTTGTTTGAGGAATAAACTGAATTTCATCAACTTCAAAATCGATCCCTTCAATCGCATCTTGCAACGCTTTTTTAACTTTGAAGTACTCAGTGTTGGGGGCGAAAACAGTGATTTTCCCCTCTTCATTCTCGATGTCAGTCACATCGACATCCGCCATCATTAAGGCTTCTAGTGCGGTTTCTTCATCGTCGCCTGCAAACACAAAAATCGCGCTGTGATCGAACATATGGCTCACGCTGCCCGGCGTGCCAATTTTACTTTTGGTTTTCGTAAAGCAGTTTCGAACATCACCGAAGGTACGATTAGGGTTATCTGTTAGACAGTCAATAATGACCATGCAGTTACCGGGTCCAAAACCTTCGTAACGGGCTGGAGAGAAGTCTTCACCCTTACCGCCCTTGGCTTTTTCAATAGCCTTTTCTATAACATGGCTAGGCACTTGATCTTTTTTAGCACGATCAATTAACGAGCGTAATGCCAAATTACCTTCAGGATCTAGACCGCCCGCTTTAGCACATACATAAATTTCACGACCATACTTACTGTATACCTTAGCTTTGTGATCCGAGGTTTTGGCCATCGACTCTTTGCGGTTTTGATACGCTCGACCCATTACGCTACCCTGTACCGATTGTTATAAAGGAAACGGATTTTACAACTAACCCTGCCAAGAGGGAACTAGCAATTACTGCCTTAGGTTAAATCACTCAGTACTCTCTTTCTGTTTGAGCATAGAGAGCGCATGGGTAGCACCTGACGCATCCACACTTTCGGCAAACCACGCTAGCTTGTCATGCAAGTCCACTACCTCACCGACAATGATTAGCGCTGGCGCAGGCAACTGAGCTTCGTTTTGCAACTCCGCAATGTTAGCCAACGTACCGGTTAACACCTGTTGATCCGGCGATGTCCCTTTAGATACGATAGCCACCGGGGTTGTCTCTGGTTTGCCATGCTCTATCAGCCCTGCTGACAATTCTGGCAGCGTATGCAATCCCATATAAAAGACAACGGTTTGATTGGGCTGAACTAACTCTGCGTAATTAAGTGCCTGTTGACGATTCTTGAGCTGCCCAGTCACAAACTTAACAGATTGAGCGTAACCTCGGTGCGTCAGTGGAATACCCGCATAAGTCGAACAGGCACTCGCCGCTGTTATACCCGGCACCACTTGGAAAGGAATGCCGTGTGCTTTCAGCTCTTCTAACTCTTCGCCACCCCGTCCAAAGATAAAAGGGTCACCCCCTTTTAAACGTACGACTCGCTTGCCTTGTTTTGCGTGTTGTACTAGCAGGCTGTTAATGCCATCTTGAGGTACAGCGTGATTATCACGGCGTTTGCCAACATAAACTAAGTCAGCATCACGTCGGCATAGATCCAATACTTCCGCTGAAACTAAGTTGTCATAAAAAACGATGTCTGCTTGCTGCATTAACCGCAGTGCCTTAAAGGTCAACAGCTCTGGATCGCCTGGGCCAGCGCCGACAAGATAAACCTCCCCGGATTTATGTCCAGTATCGCCTTTGTCGATCGCTTCGACTAACAAGGCTTCAGCCTCTTCATGGCGACCTGAAAACACCTTCTCGGCAATCTGACCTTCAAGTACATGCTCCCAAAAACGACGGCGGTCATTCAAAGAGGTGAAACGCGCTTTTACTTGATCACGGAAACGTCCCACTAAACCACCTAAACGACTATAGCCGCTTGGTACCAGTGTTTCTAAACGTGCTCTTAATAACCGAGCTAGGACCGGAGACTCGCCTCCCGAAGTGATCCCAATAACAATCGGAGATCGATCAACAATAGCAGGAAATATGAAGGTACAGAGT
>DAIRSP010000184.1:0-4843 GCA_036804365.1 Neptunomonas sp.
GACAGGGATATTGCGCTCTACGGCATCATAGTGGACGCGCTCATGTAACGCATTATCGTCAGTCGCTGCTACAACCAAAGTTTTCCCCTCAAGTAGAGCTGGATGATACTCCCCAATAATAATCTGATCATTGGGATCCATCAGCATCGCTTTGAGTTCATCATCGACGGCATGCGATACAACCGTTAATACCACCCCTGCTCGCTTCAACAAGCGCGCTTTTCGTAGAGCAACATCTCCGCCACCAACAAGCAGGGCTTGTCTTGATTTAAGATTGAAAAATAACGGTAAGAAATCCACGATAAGCCCCCAGCGAACCTGTCTACTTGAATATGTCTATATTGATTTATATGAAGGACAAGTGCGAGAAAAAAGAATAGAGGAAAAAGAAAAGCCCAACGGAATCAGTTAGCTGGGCTTTTCTACAACAATTAAAGCTGGGTATGCAAACCACATTCGCGTGTTTCAACCGCTTTTGTAGGATCAAAGTAATCGTGCTCATTGGGCAAATTATGCTCAGCCAAATAAGCATCAAGATCGGCATCCGTCCAGTTGAATAACGGCGCTACCTTGATAATTCCATCTTTACTCGCTGATACGATATCTAAGGACTGACGAAACTCTGTCTGATCTTTACGAATCGCATTCAACCACAAATCAGGTTTAAGTTCTGCCAGCGCACGCTGGAAAGGCTCTAATTTAACCTGACGAGTAAACTCTTCATGCAAGGGATCATCCACATCAGGAATCCCTTTCATCAATACATTACGGCGTGCAGCAGACATTTGCGGAATATAGGTTTCAATATTCAGGTTTAAATCTTGAATTACCTTTTCTGCAAAGCGATACGTCGCTGATGTGTTATAACCAGAATCTACCCAGAGAACTTTGATATCAGGTTTTGCCTGAACAGCCATATGTAAGATGACGGATTCATAAGGCCGAAAATTCGTGGTCACTAGAGGCTCTTTTGCATTAGCAATCGCCCACGCAATAATTTCTTGAGGTGTTTTACCTTTTAAAGCACTGTTTGCAGCAGCTAAATCGATACTCATAACATCTCTCTCTTTTTTCAGCACCCGACATAATCGAGCGCTGACTCAATACAGGGGCATTAGCGACGGAAAATAGGTCGAGGATCCGTTGCTGTTCCTTGGTAATTGACACTAATTTCTGTGAACGCGCGCAGGTCATCCGACGAAAAGCGCGCTTCTGGTATCTGGAAAGCGTTAAAACCCGAACTTTCCATATAAGCTAACCGATCTCTCGCTACATCGCCTACTGCACGAATTTGGCCTTTGAATCCTGCACGCACTAACTGGCGAGCGATACTAAACCCTCGACCATCTCGAAATACGGGAAACTCTACAGCCACTAGAGGGAAGCGATCCGCGATGGCATATAATGCGGCTAGGTCATCATCACCATTAACGGTAACGGCAACCCCACCCGCACGAGCATTTAATTGATCGGCGTGTTGCTGATAATAAGCAAAAGGTAAAATCAAATCGCCCGCAGGCAATTCCGCAGACTCAGCTAACGTCTCAGGATCAATGGTCAGCCACGGATCATTCTCAACAAGTTTCTGATTAATGAGCAGGGGCATACACTTTCTCCTTAAACGGATCGATACCAATACGTTTAACCGTATCACTGAACAACTCTTCGGCTTGGCGGTTTTCTACGTAGACTGCCAAGATTTTTTCTAACGTATTAGCCACATCATCGGCAGCAACCGACTTACCTAACACTTTACCTAGACGCGCATCTTCTTTCGAAGAGCCACCCAGGGTAATTTGATACCAGTCTTCACCTTTTTTATCGACACCTAGGATACCAATATCAGCGACGTGATGGTGACCGCAAGCGTTGATACAACCTGACATATTCAAACGAATATCGCCTAAGTCATAAAGATGATCTAGATTATCAAAACGCTCATTTATTTGATCCGCGATATTGAGTGTTTTAGCGTTTGCGAGGGCGCAGAAGTCAAACCCTGGGCAGACGATCATATCGGTTAGCGTACCCACGTTAGGACGAGCTAAGTTATTAGCATCAAGAACTTTCCATAGAGCCAATAGATCGGCTTGCTTAACATCAGCTAACACGAGGTTTTGATGATGGGTAGAGCGTATTTCACCGAAACTGTATTGATCAGCCAAATCAGCAACAAGATCCATCTGAGCATCGGTAATATCACCCGGTGCTTTTAGGTGAGGCTTGAGCGAAACAACCACAATGCGGTAGCCCGGAACTTTGTGGGCTGAGGTATTGCGCTGATACCACGCATTAAAAGAGGCATCGTTAGCTAGCTGTTCACTCAGCGTTGTATCAGCTGCGGCGCTTGCATCATAGTTCATCGGTGTGAAGAAGTTTTTAGCGCGTGCAAACTCAGCGTCGGTAATTGTGAGTTCTCCACCTTTGGAGTAAGCCCACTCCTCTTCGACGAGACGCGTAAATGCCTCAACACCCAGCGCATCTACCAGAATTTTAATACGAGCTTTGTACTTGTTATCTCGACGACCTTTAAGGTTATAAACACGTAATATCGCATCTAAATAACTCAATAGGTGTTCTTTAGGTAAAAACTCACGAACAACCTTACCAATAAACGGTGTACGACCTAAGCCACCGCCTACCAGCACTTCAAAACCTATCTCACCCGCCGCATTTTTAACTAAATGCAGCCCGATATCATGAACTTGAGATGCGGCACGATCCTCAGGACCACCAGTCACAGCAATTTTGAATTTACGAGGCAAATAGGCAAATTCAGGATGCAACGATGACCACTGACGAATAATTTCGCAATAGGGACGCGGGTCTTCTAACTCGTTAGCTGAGACGCCTGCGTAAGGGTCTGTCGTTGTATTACGAATACAGTTACCGGATGTCTGAATTGCATGCATCTGAACTTGCGCCAACTCAGCAAGAATATCAGGTACTTCTTCAAGTTTTGGCCAGTTGTATTGAATGTTAGTACGCGTAGTGAAATGACCATACCCCTTGTCATATTGACGGGCAATATGCGCTAATTTACGCATCTGCACTGATGACATAAGGCCGTAAGGGATAGCAACACGCAGCATAGGCGCATAACGCTGAATATAAAGACCATTCATCAGACGCAAAGCCAGAAACTCATCTTCTGGTAGCTCGCCCGCTAGGAAGCGACGTGTCTGATCGCGAAATTGTTCTACGCGCTCATCAACCAATGTTTGGTCGACTTCATTATACTGATACATGAAATTTCACCCGTTTGGCAGACATACTGCCCACTTTTATACGAAATAATTTAAATCTTTATTTAGCCTGCCAACACGAAACGTACGCCCAGCAGAAGTAAAACAGAGCCCATAACAGGTTGCATCACTTTTGGAGAAAGCTTTGAGCCAATATGACTACCCATAAACACGCCAGGGAGAGACCCAATTAACAAATACATTAATAACGACAGATCCACACTGCCCATTGCATAGTGACCTGTACCTGCAATCCCCGTTAGCACAACAGCATGTACCAAATCAGTTCCTACAATCGCAGGCATACTCATACGTGGATAGAGTGTTATCAACAAGGCTGTTCCCAGTGCACCGGCACCGACGGATGAAAGCGTCACTAAAGAGCCCAATACAAATCCGGCTAAAACCGTAACATACGGCCGCGCTTTTTTTGCATGAACAACCCAAGCATCACCTTCAATTTTAAGCGCATACTCGCGAATTTTATTACGCAGAAACACCGCTACCGAGGTTAAAATTAGCGACACACCGAGCGTAATATTCATCAAATGCTCAACCTGCTCTAATCCCCCTAACCCCTTTAGGTAGTTAAGGGTAAATAGCGTGCCGGGAATACTACCGGCTAACAGCAGGATAACAAGACGCCACTCAACAAGTTTTTTGCGCGCATATGCAAACACGCCACCAAATTTAGTCACTGAGGCATACAGAAGATCCGTACTGACCGCAATGACCGGAGGTATTCCAAACACTACAATTAGGATAGGTGTCATTAACGCACCGCCGCCAATCCCTGTGAGGCCGACGATAAAGCCAACAACCAGCCCTGCAAAACTGTAAGCCCACTCCATGATAACTCCACACCCTAAACGATAATGGGCGCCATCATAACCAAGCAATATTGGAACTGTTAAAATTGCAGAATATTTAGGAAAATAATAGTTTTTCATTTTGTTATATCTTTTGTGAATTAAAAGCACTCCAGCCACATATTCCAAAAAGCTATAATAAGATTTCTATTTATTACTTTTAACAACATACACAGTTTGTAATAATGCGCCGCAATATCCGGTAGGTAAGCAACTACTATATAATGCGCCCTACTTAAATTGTTTTACTTCATGCAGGCAACTACTGATGACATCACTACCAGAACGCCGTCTTACTCACCTTAAACAACTGGAAGCCGAAAGCATCCAGATTATTCGCGAAGTTGCAGCTGAGTTTGAGAACCCAGTTATGCTTTACTCTATCGGTAAAGACTCAGCTGTTATGCTCCATCTCGCACGCAAGGCGTTTTTCCCAGGTAAGCCTCCGTTTCCATTGATGCATGTAGATACCACATGGAAATTTAAAGAGATGATTCAATTCCGTGACAAGATGGCACAAGAGGCCGGCATGGATTTAATCGTACATATCAACCAAGAAGGCGTTGATATGGGTGTAGGCCCCTTTACTCATGGCTCATCAAAACACACTGATGTCATGAAGACTCAAGGCCTAAAACAAGCATTAGACAAGTATAAGTTTGATGCTGCGTTTGGTGGTGCTCGCCGCGATGAAGAAAAATCCCGTGCGAAAGAGCGAGTGTTCTCTTT
>DAIRSP010000185.1:0-4822 GCA_036804365.1 Neptunomonas sp.
CGAATAAGATGAGCCGAGCAAATGTAGTGAAGGCTTTAGCCTGAGCGGTCTCAGGGGTGCCACTCACCTATCACTCATCTCATAATGAAAAATAGATTATTTTTCCTTATCAATTTGACAGATTTCAAACCCTAAACTATACCTTAAGTCATATGACATAAATGACCCAAAGGACAGTTATACTAATGAACTCCCTAGACAATAGCCGATACCTTGATCGCACCGAAGCCGCTAAGATTCTATGCGTGGATGATGAGGAGTCCGTAGTTAACTCTCTTCGTAGGGTTTTGCGTTCAAGCCACTATGAGGTGATCGGTTTTACTTCAGCGCCGGAAGCTCTTAAATATCTTGAGTCCAATGAAGTTGATCTGATTGTTTCAGACATGAGAATGCCCGAGATGAGAGGGGATGAGTTTCTAGCTAAAACCATGTCCATTACGCCCAATACGGTTCGAATTCTCCTGACTGGATATTCAGATTTTGATATGACGGTCAGCGCGATAAATGAAGGCAGGATCCACCGATACATGTCCAAACCTTGGGATAACAGTGAGTTGTTAGCGATCATCAATGAAGAACTTGTTCAAAAGCAGCGTGATGACGAGAAACGCAATTATGATGAGTTGGTGAAAAGCCTAACCGCTACTGACCCACTGACCGGCTTACTCAATAGAAACGCATTGATGGAGCAGGTAGAGGCTCAAGCGGTTGTTGGGACTGCATTACCGGGTGTAGCCCCCTCCTACCTTATTCTTTTAGATGTCGATAACTTTAGCTCTATTGTTGAATCTGTCGGCCCTCAAACCAGTGAGGACGTCTTAAAACTGGTTGGTAGACTTCTAAGTTTCAATCTTCGCTCGGGCGACATCATCGCCCGCACAGAAGACGATGAATTCGGCATAATGTTGAATCAGTATGCGCCTGAAGACTGCATTAACGGAATTATGGAACGCGTCAGAACGAAGCTGGCTTCACGAACCTACTTGGTTCGAAACCAAAAAGTCGATATACAGATTACTCTTGCTGCCAAGGCAATCGATATCGGCGATGATCCTGAAGAGCTCTATAAAGCAGCAAAAAAAGCGCTGAAATTTGCAAAATCTGAAGGTAAAAATCGCTCAGAAATCGCTGACTAAACGTCGACAAAAAAAAGGCCCGCTAACAAACATTAGCGGGCTTTTTATTTTTAACCATCTAAAAATAGTTTTAGGTTTGTTCAGACTTAACCGGCATACCAACTAATTTGTTGATCACCTCAACCAGCTCTTGATTATCAAATGGCTTATTCAGGATGGCATCCGCACCCAAATCGATCGCTTTTTGAAGAGCTTCTCCCCCTAATGCCGAAATAACCAGTATTTTGGTTGAAGCTATTTCTGGAGTTTCACGAACAAAGCTCAGCACATCATAACCACTTAGTCCTGGCATACTGAGATCGAGGGTCACCAAAAGTGGTCGATCTTTCATCAATTTTGTACCCGCTTGAAAGCCATCAGCCGCAACTTCTGCGACCAAACCGTGCTTTCGTAACACTCGCTGGAGAGCTCTCGCTATGGCGGGCTCGTCATCCACAACAAGCACCTTACGACTATCTTCTTGTAGCTCAGCAGGAATCGGTATCTCATGTTCTACCAGAAAGGCTAAAAAGTCCTCTACGCGAACTCTGTTATTTCCTCGACCAGGAAGCTTGAAACCTTTCAAAGCGCCTCGTTCGATCCAACGGATGACCGTTCTTAAATTAACGTCACAAAGCTTAGCGATTTCACCAGTACTGAGTGTCTTCATTCTACTTTTCCTAAAACGCACTACACTCTTTGTAATGCGGGTCTATTTTCATTATCTATACACAGCATAGACGATAAAAAATAAAACGAAGTCACTTTTGTAAAAAAAGTTAGAAAATATTCAACAGACACAATTGTCAGACAACAAAAAAGCGCCCGAAGGCGCTTTTTAAAAGGCTACATTATCATTAGCCAACAAACTTAATCATGACACCCGCAGCAACCGCTGAGCCAATAACCCCCGCCACGTTTGGCCCCATAGCATGCATCAACAAGAAGTTTTGAGGGTTCGCCTCAAGACCAATTTTGTTGGATACACGAGCCGCCATAGGAACAGCTGATACGCCTGCTGAGCCGATAAGCGGGTTGATTGCATTACCGCCCTCAAGCTTATTCATTAGCTTAGCCATCAAGACACCTGCTGCAGTACCTATACCGAAAGCAACGATACCAAGAAGCAGAATACCTAGTGTGTTCAAGTCCAAGAACTTATCAGCGCTCAATTTAGAGCCAACCGAAAGGCCAAGAAAAATAGTCACGATGTTGATCAAAGCGTTTTGTGCAGTATCACTCAGACGATCAACAACACCACACTCGCGCATTAGGTTACCGAAACAGAACATACCCAATAGAGGCGCTGCATCTGGAAGTAACATAGCCACAAGAATCAGCAGAGCAATCGGGAACATGATCTTCTCAGTCTTGGAGACGTGACGAAGCTGATGCATGGCAATTTTACGTTCTGATTCAGTGGTCAATGCACGCATGATTGGTGGCTGAATCATTGGCACTAGCGCCATGTATGAGTAGGCCGCTACAGCAATCGCACCCAGCAATTGTGGTGCAAGCATACTGGCAACATAAATTGCAGTTGGGCCATCTGCACCGCCAATAATACCTATAGCTGCCGCATCTTGAACCGTAAAGTCCATGATACCCAATGCCGATAGACCAACGGCACCAAGAACGGTTGCAAAGATACCGAACTGAGCAGCCGCTCCTAAGAATAGAGTCTTAGGGTTAGCCAGCAGCGGACCGAAATCTGTCATTGCACCCACGCCCATAAATATAAGCAACGGAGCAACACCTGACGCGATAGCTACAGAGTAGAAGTTATAAAGCATGCCATTGTTGTAACCCGAGTCCGCAGCAACCATAGTGGCTGCATGGTGAGTGGAAGCGTTAGAACCATGGTAAGCATGCAGAATCTCATGAGGGTCTACACTGGTTATATTCAGAGAAGCCGCTAGCGCCTGAAGAACTTCAGGCTTTGCAAAGTGAACCGCATTTTCTACTGCAGAAAAAGCGAGTCCAGCTTCTGGAATATTCGCCATGATGCCGCCAAAACCGATTGGCACAAGCAACAGTGGCTCAAAGTTTTTGCGGATTGCCAAAAAGAGCAATAACAGCCCAACAGCGATCATAGTAACCTGACCGCCTGAGATGTTATAAATGCCCGAGGCTTCCCACAGCTGAAGGATCTTTTCCATTAAACTGTCACCTCAAATTAGGCAAGAGATACCAGAGAGTCGCCTACCTGCACGGCATCGCCCTCTTTAACGTCAACTGATGTCACTGTACCAGCACGCGCTGCACGAACTTCAGTTTCCATCTTCATCGCTTCAAGGATAACGAGCACGTCACCCTCTTGAACCGCTTGACCTGCAGCCACCTGAACTTTCCAGATGTTACCAGCCAGTGGAGCTGGTACAGGCTCACCTGAACCTGCAGGCGCTGCAGCTGGAGTTGCAGCCGGTGCAGCGGCAGGAGCAACGGCAGTAATGTCACCACCTTCAGCTACTTGAACAACGTAGTTCTGGCCATTGACGGTGATTGTGTAGACTTCTGGTCCTGATTTCTTAGGTGCTGACATAGCAAGCGCATCCTCTAAAGTAGGTACTGGTTCAAACGCGTCTGGATTACCGCGATTTTCAAGGAATTTAAGGCCGATCTGAGGGAACAGAGCATAAGTAAGCACGTCATCAATTTCACGCTCACCCTTTTCTAGCTCAATACCTTTTTCAGCTGCGATCTCTTTTAGCTCTGATACAAGCTTATCCATCTCTGGTTCAATGAGATCCGCAGGTCGGCAAGTAATAGCTTCAGCTCCATCAAGAACTTTGGCTTGAAGCTCAGCGTTGTATGGCGCAGGGGCTGCACCGTACTCACCTTTTAGAATACCCTGAACCTCTTTGGAGATAGTTTTGTAACGCTCGCCAACGAGAACATTAATAACCGCTTGGGTCCCAACGATCTGTGATGTTGGTGTCACTAGTGGAATGTAACCCAGGTCTTCACGAACTCGTGGAATCTCGGCCAATACTTCATCAAATTTATCGGCTGCGCCCTGCTCTTTAAGCTGACTTTCCATGTTCGTTAACATGCCACCAGGAACTTGAGCCACTAGAATACGGCTATCAGTACCACGCAGTGAGCCTTCAAACTTAGCGTACTTCTTACGCACTTCACGGAAGTAGGCTGCTATCTCTTCAAGCGCTTCTAGGTTTAGGCCTGTATCACGATCTGTACCAGCTAGAGCCGCTACAACAGATTCAGTAGCGGTATGTCCGTAAGTCATGGACATTGATGAAATTGCCGTATCAACACGATCAATACCTGCTTCAACCGCTTTTAGGATTGTCATATCCGACAGACCTGCCGTTGCGTGAGCATGAAGCTGAACTTCAAGACCAGTCTGTGCCTTCAGACGTGACACAAGATCAAAGGCGCCGTAAGGCGTCAAAATACCCGACATATCTTTGATGTTGATTGAATCAGCACCCATGTCTTCCAGTGTCTTAGCGTAATCAACCCACATATCGATGGTGTGAACTGGGCTGGTCGTGTATGAGATCGTGCCCTGAGCGTGCTTACCTGTCGCTTTAACTGCTGCAATAGCCTTCTCGAGGTTGCGAGGGTCGTTCATCGCATCGAAGATACGGAATACGTCAATACCGCTCTCTGCCGAACGTTCAACAAAGCGATCTACGACATCATCACCATAGTGACGGTAACCTAAAAGGTTTTGCCCACGCAGA
>DAIRSP010000186.1:0-4752 GCA_036804365.1 Neptunomonas sp.
TACGTGTACCCATCAACAATGATGAATTAAGCTTTACGATCAGCATGGGAATAGCAACCTTACTGCCTGAGCATCAGTCGCTAGAACAAGTGCTCTCCCTTGCAGATGAAGCCATGTATGCTGCCAAAAACAACGGAAGAAACCAAATAGTCGTGTCTACCCCAACCGACCTTCCTGACTATTTAGGTTGATAAGCGCAATACCCAGGCTTTGGACCTACCATCGGATGATTACGACAGGTATTCGGGCGTTGCTCATAAATCTCACAGAGTCGTGTTTTTTGATTCAGATAACTACAATCGCCATTAGAGTAACGAGATAAGGTATAGAGCTCCGTTTTAAAATTAAAGTGCTCTACCACCCCCGATTTCATTAAGCGTTTTGCGAGTTTTTTAGCAGGTTCATCCGCCTCAAACTCATCAGCTACGCCCATTCGGACTAGATCAGCGAAGCGCACCTCTACCGGTAAACTACAACAGGTGCCACGACAACTTTGACAATGGCTGCTTTTATATTTTACCCAAGTATTTAGGTTCTCAACATTCGCAGCCGGTATTTTATCTAACATAACAACCTATATTAAAACTCAAGTCCTGCGGTAACATAGTCCGGTAAGTCTTTGATATCTGGGATAGGTGTAGGGTTGCCGTCCTCATCAATGGCTACAAACTTGAAGTTACCTTCTGTCACCTTTTCACGCTGACCAATACGACCGCGACGTACCCAGGCTTCTACATGTACAGTCATGGAAGTACGACCATGTGAAGCAATACGCGTATAAACACCTAGAATGTCCCCTACTTTTACAGGACTAATAAAACTCATGCCATCAAGAGCCACCGTTACAACACGTGTTTGCGCTCGCTGCCCGGCACAAATACCTGCTGCAATATCCATTTGGGACAAAACCCAACCACCAAAAATATCACCCGCAGGGTTCGTATCAGCCGGCATAGCGATTGTGCGTGTTGTTAAACGACCAGAGGTTTCGTTGGACATAGAAAACAGCCTAATGTTAGCGAAGAATTTAGGAGTCGTAGTTTACCTAAATTTCCAGACTGCACCACTAAAGGATTAAATAAAAAACCGCTGATTGCTCCCCATTTCGCAATCAGCGGCGGGAAGGAACTGTCGTCGCTTAGTTACGAATCATGTAATCGAAAGCACCTAACGCAGCAGTAGCACCTGCACCCATTGCAATGATGATCTGTTTATACGGTACTGTCGTCACATCACCGGCAGCAAACACACCAGGGACAGATGTTTGACCACGCGTATCAATAATGATCTCACCGCGATCTGATAACTCCACAGAACCTTTTAACCACTCGCTGTTTGGCACCAAACCGATTTGTACAAAGATCCCCGCTAGAGTGATCTCTTTTGCCTCCCCGTTAGTACGGTCGATGTACTTAAGAGAAGTTACTCTCTGACCATCACCTACTACTTCGGTGGTTTGGGCTTGCTTGATAATTGTGATGTTTTTCATTGAGTTAGCCTTACGTACTAAGACTTCATCTGCACGTAAAACATCACTAAACTCCAATACCGTCACATGTTCAACAATCCCAGCAAGGTCGATAGCCGCTTCGATACCCGAGTTACCCCCCCCAATAACGGCGACCTTTTTACCTTTAAACAAAGGGCCATCACAGTGTGGGCAGTAAGCAACACCTTTACCACGGTACTCTTTTTCGCCCGGTACATTCATCTCTCTCCAACGAGCACCCGTCGAAAGAATGACCGATTTACTCTTTAGCACTGCCCCGCTTTCTAGCTCAATCTCAACAAACTCTTTTTTCGTTAAACGTACAGCTTTTTGTGTATTGATCAAATCAACATCATATTCCAATACGTGCTGTTCTAAGTTCGCAGCCAGTTTCGGGCCTTCTGTCTCTTTTACAGAGATGAAGTTTTCAATCGCCATCGTATCTAAAACCTGACCACCGAATCGCTCAGCCACTACACCGGTACGGATACCTTTACGTGCAGCATAAATAGCTGCCGCAGCACCAGCTGGGCCGCCGCCAACAACCAGCACATCAAACGGTGCTTTTTCTGATAGCGCCGCAGCTTGTTTTTCACTCGCGCTGGTATCAACTTTATTAAGAATTTCAGCCAGAGACATGCGCCCCTGTCCAAATAACTGCCCATTCAGGTAAACCGAAGGAACGGACATGATGTTTCTGTCATTCACCTCTGATTGAAACAGTGCACCGTCAATCATCGTGTGGGTAATATTTGGATTAAGTACAGCCATCAAATTTAAGGCTTGCACTACATCCGGGCAGTTTTGGCACGATAAAGAGATATAGGTCTCAAAGCTAAGAGGCTGATCTAACTCTTTGATTTGTTGCAGCGTCGCCGCATCTGTTTTAGATGGGTGACCACCGGCTTGCAACAAAGCCAAAACAAGTGATGTAAATTCATGGCCCATAGGAATACCCGCAAATTCAACACGCGCTTGAGTACCCTGTGGGGCGATTGCCATTAACGGCGCTCTGCCCGTTGGCTTATCATCTACCGTTAAAGTAATTTTTGAAGATAATTCGGCAATTTCTTTGGCTAAAGACAATAGTTCTTTGGCTTTTGCCGTTTCATTGACAGACACAGTAATCTCGATCGGATTGACGATGTTTTGAAGATATGTGTCCAATTGCTTTTTAATATTTACGTCTAACATGATCGTATCCTGTGATGACTATGCTGAAAACAACCGGCTTCATTCAGTATGAAGAAGCCGGCTTATCTATCTGATTAAAATCAGATTTTACCTACTAGATCCAAAGATGGAGCCAGCGTAGCTTCACCTTCTTTCCACTTAGCTGGGCATACTTCACCTGGGTGAGAAGCCACATACTGAGCCGCTTTTATTTTGCGCAGCAATTCACCTGCATCACGGCCGATACCGCCAGCGTTGACTTCGATGATCTGAATTTTGCCTTCAGGATCGATAACGAAAGTACCACGCTCTGCTAAACCTACTTCCTCAATCATCACGCCGAAGTTGCGAGTGATAGCGCCTGTTGGGTCACCGATCATTGGGTAGTTAATTTTCCCAATCGTTTCAGAAGAGTCGTGCCACGCTTTGTGTGTGAAGTGTGTGTCAGTAGATACTGAGTAAACTTCAACGCCGATCTGTTGCAACTGTGGGTAGTAATCTGCGAGATCACCTAACTCAGTTGGGCAAACAAATGTGAAATCTGCTGGGTAGAAGAAAACCACTGACCACTTACCCTTCAGGTCTGCATCAGTTACATCGATGAAAGAGCCGTTATGGAATGCAGTTGCTTTAAATGGTTTAACTTCAGTATTGATTAGTGACTGTGACATCGTATTTCTCCTTAAGAACTGATGTGTTGTTCGACAGGAGAGATAATAGAAAAATTAGGTTATTAATAGAAATTGAACGTTTCAACCGAGGTGATAAATAAAATCTATTACCTATTACGACTCCTTGATAGAAAATCACAATTAACCACCAATTCTTGACCCATAACATAGACTCGATGAGATCCCTCTTTTATAGTTCCAAAAGTGATACATAAAAACCCTTACCAATAAGAGAGATGTAATATGAGTAGTTTTGAGTTTGGCGCTATGCCTAACAAGGAAGGTTTTTTTGGTGAGTTTGGTGGACAGATCATCCCACCAGAATTAAAAACCATTATGGATGAGATAGACCAAGCGTATGAAGAGATTCGGAGCATGCCCGAGTTTCAAGACGAACTTCAAATGCTACTCACTGACTACGTCGGCCGCCCTAGCCCAATTTATTATGCTCGTCGACTCTCTGACAAACTCGGGGGTGCACGCATCTTCTTAAAGCGTGAAGATCTTAACCACACCGGCGCGCATAAAATTAACCACTGCCTAGGTGAAGCCTTACTTGCCAAGTATATGGGCAAAACTAAAGTCATCGCTGAAACCGGCGCCGGACAACACGGTGTTGCCCTTGCAACGGCATGTGCGCTGGTTGGGATTCCTTGCGAAATTCACATGGGACAAGTCGATATCGAAAAAGAACACCCTAACGTGACAAAAATGCGCATCTTAGGCTGCAAACTCGTACCGGTAACACGCGGTACCGCAACGCTGAAAGATGCCGTGGATAGCGCGTTCGAAGAGTACCTGAAAGACCCAGTCAACTTTATATACGCAATCGGCTCAGTTGTAGGGCCTCACCCATTCCCTAAAATGGTACGTGACTTCCAAAGCGTCATCGGTAAAGAAGCTCGCCAACAATTTATGGCTAAAGAAGGCAAACTTCCTAACTACATCACAGCCTGTGTTGGTGGTGGATCCAATGCGATGGGGCTTTTCACTGAATTCTTGAATGATGAAGAAGTTACAATCGTGGGTGTAGAACCTGCCGGTAAAGGACTGGACACCAAGGATCACTCAGCGACCCTTACACTCGGTAAGCCGAGTGAAATTCACGGTATGAAGTGCTATGTACTTGAAACAGAAGATGGTCAACCTATGCCGGTTCACTCCATCGCATCGGGACTAGACTACCCGGGTGTCGGCCCGCAGCACTGTTACCTCAAAGAGCTTGGCCGCGTGCAATACGAAACTGCGACCGATGACGAGTGCTTAAACGCCTTTATGACATTGTCGCAGGTTGAAGGCATCATCCCAGCGCTAGAAAGCTCCCACGCTGTAGCTTGGGCAATCCGCAAAGCTCAAGAGTTGACGCCGGATCAAACCATACTCGTTAACCTGTCAGGCCGTGGCGACAAAGACGCCGAC
>DAIRSP010000187.1:0-4650 GCA_036804365.1 Neptunomonas sp.
ACTGATCGATCTCAACCTGCGTTACATGGTCTACCTCTGGGTGACGTAATACTTCACGTAAAATCCCACCATCGCCGCCACCAATAATCAACACACGTTTTGCATCGCCATGAGCAAATAAAGGTACATGCGTTAGCATCTCATGATAGATAAACTCATCACGCTCTGTTGTCTGAACAATACCATCTAACGCCATAACCGTGCCAAATTGCTGGTTACGAAAAATAATCAAATGCCAAGAATCTGTTTGCTGTTCAAACAAAACCTCATCAATCACTAAAGATTGACCATAAGTGTCATACAGTTTTTCTAAATAGGCAGCCATTGTTTCAACCTTAAATTAACTAGGCCGCTATAGTAACAAGTAATGCTCGATGGATTAAGTATTGGACGTTAGTGTGCGCAAATTGTTAGCCATTTTATTGCCCAGCGAAATAAAGAGCGCAAGCTCCTCAGCTGAGATGTCAGCGGTCATTGCTGCTAATGCTCTCTTGTCGGCATCTTTTAAGATTTGGTAACAGGCTTGTCCCTGTTCAGATAAGGATAAAAACTGACTACGTTTATCCTGTGGGTTATCTCTTTTTTCTATGAGTCCAGCTTGGATTAACTCTTTCAAAATACGGGTCATCTGCCCCTTATCTTTATAAGTGGCTTTAGCCAACAGCAGTGCAGTGCAATCCGGCATTTCGTCAATTTTTTTCAGCAGAATGAAGTAAAGCGGAGTCAGTGAAAGACCCTCTTTCTTCAGTGTTTCTGCCATTTGGCCTTTCAAAGCATCAGTCAAATTCATCAAGGTGCTTTGAATTTTTTTTTCTATTTCTGCCATTACAACCTCTCAACATAGTTGACAATATCAACCTTAAAAAATATAGTTGACTTAGTCTACTACATGGATAGTTTAAGAATCAAACTCACCTATTTTTTCAGAGAAAAATATGCCACGTATTGTACAAAAAATTTCAATTATTGCTGCATTGGTTACGCTGATGGGAGGGTCATTAACCTTTATTATGACACTCAGAATTCTGGACTGGAGTGAAGGCTTTATTAGCGCCTGGCTTACCTCCTTTATCTTTAGCATACTTTGTATTGCCCCGATGGGTGGAGGCATCGCATTTTTGGTTAACCGATGCGTTAATCTAGCTTTCCCACAATCATCTGAACGCCAAAAGAATGTTATTTTCGGCCTCTGTATGGCGGTTATTATGGAGTCGATTATGGCAGCGGTTACCACCTTCAACCTTAATGAAATCAACCAAATAGATCAATTTACTAACATTTGGTATAACAGTTTTATAACCGCATTACCGGCAGGTCTTATTTTTTCCGTTCTATTATCACTGGTCATCAAACCTAAATTAGCCGCATTCTGGGCAGCGTAAGTCAGATTAAGCACCGGCGAGTAAACGAGTGAGCTGATAGGCTGAAACCTCTTTACAGCCGGAAGCATTTTGCCCACACCAAAGAGAGGTAAAATCATTCGACTTTAACGCCTCCGCTGCCAGTTTAAGCTGAGTCATTTCGATACCCGCATAAGGGAAGCTTGGTGCATCAGGTGTCATATACCCCAACTCGCTCATAATCCGATTCACTATTCCCCTTGCTGGACGACCGGAAAAAATATTAGTCAACGCGGTGTGTTGCGCCGCGTCACTTTTTAAAGCGTCACGATGTAACAGGCTGGTTTTCACCTCAGGACACAAGAGATAACTTGTGCCTATTTGTACGGCACTCGCCCCCAAATTCATGGCCGATTCTACTCCACTCCGATCGGCAATCCCCCCTGCTGCAATGACAGGAATATTGAGATGAGCAACAAACTGAGGCAACAGCGCAAACAAACCTAATTGTGTGGTCACATCATCTGTCAAAAACATACCACGGTGGCCACCGGCTTCAACACCTTGAGCTATAACCGCATCGACACCTTTTGCTTCTAACCAAAGTGCCTCTTTAAGTGTGGTTGCTGATGACAGCACTTTGGTACCCCAACCTTTAACCCGAGACAGTAATTCATCATCCGGCAAGCCAAAATGAAAGCTAATAATTTCGGGACTAAACGGCTCAATAATATCCGCAATTAAGTGATTAAAGGGCTGGCGACTGGCAGCATAAGGTTGATTTATACATTGCATACCAAGCTCTGCAAAATAGGGTGCTAAAGAGCGTTGCCATTGATCATGCTGGGGTTGCGAGTAGTCCGGCATCTCATGGCAAAAAAAATTCAAATTGAAAGGCGTGTCTATTGCACTCTTAATCGCTTTAATTTCAGTAACCATTGTCTCAGCTGACAACATGGCGCAGGGGAGCGATCCCAACCCACCCGCTTTTGCAACAGCAATGGCTAATTCGCTGCCCTGAACACCGGCCATAGGTGCCTGAATGATCGGTAAATATGTGCCTAAGAAATTTTTAACTCTGTTCATAAATGGCCAGCTGATTATTTAAAATCAATGATCTGTTTAGTACTTTCGATCAGTTGAATTAACGTACCATCAACAGAGATACTGATTCGACCGTCTTTACCTAAAGGCACCACAACCTGGCCATGCAGGTAGATATCATCACTGAGATAGTCACCTTTCCTCAGCTTTTTTTGCCATCCAGGGGGCAGCGGCTTACCCCGATTATAGTTTTTAACTAAACCGGGAGGCAGCGCATGGTGCTTATCTTTACCCTCTTTATCCGCTTGCGCTCCTAGCGGAATGAGTAATAAGCTCGCCGTAACGACAGAGATGAAAAAAGACTGGCCTAACTGACGCGTCACTCGATACATTCTCAGAACTCCAGATAATTAAACAGGACGTTTTGCTAACAACGCCCAAACACCCGCAATAGATAATAGACTACCACCGACCCTATTAAATCGCTGCTGCGCCTTAGGCGAAGACAATAATTGTCGGGCTGATCCTGCAAACAAGGTATACAAAGTAGCGTTGAGGGTAGCTAACGCAACAAATGTCACCGCAAGTACCCAAAGCTGCTGGGTAACATAGCCGTTTTGATTAATAAACTGCGGTAAAAAGGCCACAAAAAATACGATTCCTTTAGGGTTCAACGCTGTGACTAGATAAGTATTTAGGAATAATCTCCAACGAGAAATCTGCTTGTTTGGCTCGATTAGAGCCGCAGAGCGCGCGCCTGATCGGAGTAGTTTTATACCCATCCACAGCAGATAAAGCCCACCCGCCACTTTGATCAATGTAAACAAGAACGCAGAGGTGGCAAGTACAGCACCTAATCCCACCAATGAGGCAAATAACGCGGTGCTATCTCCGAGAGCCACCGCAGCGATTAAGGGGTAGTTAGCACTTCGACCGTGGGCCACAGAGTAACTGATCACTGCCAAAATGGTTGGTCCCGGAATCACTAATAAAATAGAGGATGCGACAACGAAGGCAATCCAAGCTTCCAATGACATAACTTTCCCTCAGGTTAACTATCCTAGCAGTATACCTAGGACTTAGACTTTTACTTAACTCATTAACGCTAATTTTGATTTGAAATAGCGTATTTCTTGGGTTAAAGGGTCTGTGAATCGAATCTCACTTGCCAGAAGTTGCAGAGGTTTAGCATAGTTATCAGCTTCTTCATGGCAAACCACAGGATAGAGCGGATCATTAAGGATAGGTGCGCCCAATGCGGCCATATGTAAACGTAGTTGGTGCTTTTTCCCAGAGATAGGCTGCAATTGATAATGCCAATGCGCCTGCTTTTTTTTCAATACATCGATAACAGAGATAGCATTAATCTCGCCTTCTACCTCTTGGGATAGATAAAAAGGCTCACCTCTCACTATGCGTGACATACGTTTATGTGGGAACTGCACATCCGTGAGTGCGGGCGCAATGGCTTCATATCGTTTTTCAATTCGATGCTCCCTAAATAAAGCCTGATACGCATTGCGTGATTCTTTACGTAAGGAGAAAAGCACTAACCCAGCCGTATGCCGATCAATCCGGTGAACTGGCTGAATCTCTGGGTTTTCAAACCGTTTAATCAAACGGGCCTGTAATGTCTGAAGCACATAGCCGCCAACTGGCGTGACAGGTAAAAAGTGAGGTTTATCAACCACCAGCAAATCGTCATCTTGATACAGAATTATTTCGTAGAATGGGATCTCTTTTTCATCAGGAATCTCCCGATAGTAAGCAATCTTGAGGCCGCGATGATAGGGTGCATCAACGGATAGCGCCGCTCCCTGTTCCGTGATTACGCGACCACGCTCAAAACGACTAATCCACTGCTCACGACTTACCCCACTAAACTGATCGGTTAAGCAGTCCAACACCGTTAACCAACCACCAGCTGGCAATACAAATCGACTTGGTCTTATCGGGTACATCAGTTCTCTATTTAAAGCTTTACGCATTCAACTAATGAAGATTTTGGAATTTTCTATTCCATTTTACATCGATTATAAAGACAAAATCTTGTGTAAAATTATGCTTTATTTTAACTCTCTGTAGACCTTCCTCTATGGATCGCTCTCTGAAAATAGTCAAGGAAAAATCAAGTGCCACGTTCCCTGAAACTGAGTATCGTCGACCAATCCCCCGTACACGATGGCAAGTCTCAGGCTGAGGCACTGCAAGATACCCTGTCATTAGCGCGTGAAGCTGATCAGTTAGGCTACACCCGCTATTGGAT
>DAIRSP010000188.1:0-4632 GCA_036804365.1 Neptunomonas sp.
CTGAAGGCTGTATGCGTTGCTCTGCGTACTCAAGCCAATCGGTATGCATAAAGAAGTGCGCCTCTACAGCAAAGGCATGTTTTAGATAGAGCGCAACAGATCCCATTAATAGCTCTGTAGAGCAGATAATTTTATCGTAGCCTCCTTGCTCGAAAATCTGCTGAATCTTCAAAATGTCGGGCACATAAAGAATCTGCTCATCAACATTGGGTAACGATAGCTGGCTGATTGGGCGAACAACGTGGAGGTGCTCGCTTGATTCAAGCGTTGGGTGGCAGGTTAAGATATCAATCGGCAGATCCAGTTCGCGAATGGAATCTAACGTTTGGGATAGCGCCGTAGAGACCCCGTTTTTATCCACTAAGGTATCCGTTAGCCACAAAACGCGTTCTGGCAATTCACGCTCCTCTAGTGAGGTTGCCAATTGATTGATGAATTGACGGTTTTTGTAGAGTACGTGAGTTGCCATGAATCCGGCACCCAACACGACACTGGCTGCCAGAAGGGGAAAACTCAGTTGGTCAAACGCATCACCTAGGTTGAGGCTCGACATATTTTTGCCGCTGGCAGGTTTTTGCCCAACTAAGCTGCGAAAATGGGTTGGCAGTTCGAACCCTTTTAATGTTGCTTTGAATTGCTCATCGCCGCTACCTACCTGATTCATGATGCCAGAGAGTTCAGTGTTTAGACGATCAAAAAAGATCTTACTTAACAGTCTTTGTAAGTCCGGTATCAACGTTCTTAATGACTCTGCAAAATTTCTTGGATCTGTTCTTTTGGCCTTGGCAATCGCTTTGATCACTTTAAGAACTGGCTTGAACTCTTTGCTGGTATTCAAGCTGACCAGCAGGGCCGGTTTCTTGCCTTGTAACGCTTCGTGGAACGTCTCTAGAAACTTCAGTGTGTATTTGTGGCGCTGCAGCTCTTGTACGGCATTACTGATGCCCAAACAGATCAGCTTATCTTTTGTGTCGCCCTTGTGCAGCATCAGACGCATTAGGCCTGGGTCTTTCATGTTAATGACGACCTGTGCGAAGTAATCTAGAAAGGCCGCCGTTAATTTCTCCTCTTCACCTACCTCTCCAAAGGGCACCAGTTCGCCGTGTAATAAAGCCTCAATGGCTAGATCCTTTGGTTTTTCTCCGCGGGCAATGCGCTCTTTGAGATTCGGGATCGGCAGCAGCGTGCCGCAGCTCCCTGCGAACTGACCAAAGTGATCATCTGAACCACCGGTCATTCGTTTGCGATATGGGTCAAAACAAAAATCGTTTGGATCTAAACTCAGTTTTGCGGCGCACTGGTCTATGTAATCGGGTGTCAGGCTGTTAACCCAGTCTCTCGTTAATGAGTTCTGCCAGACACCGCGCTGTCCGTTGAGCACTTCAAAGCGCTCAAACATGATGGCAAAACGCTCAAGAATATCCAGCGTGGGCTCAGTCTCACGCGAGTAAAAGAATAGAGGGTGAGGCAGTACAACCGGTAAATTATTGCTGCGTGTGTAACGAACAAAGTCATAGGCGTTGTGACGAAGTTCATTGAGAGTCTCTTCCTGAGACGGGCTAAAGCCATAGCAGAGAACATGCACGCTAAGATCAACATCCGGGAAGTGACAGGTGAATTCAGCGCCGACAATAAAGTCATCTCTCTCTTTATTGGCTTCCCAACAAGAGGTCGCATTGTTGTGGTTGGTGATCGTTAAAAGGTTGCAGCCAGAACGTTCGAGCTGTTTGATCAGCGCTTTCGTTTTTAGCCAAGTCTCAGGCAGGCGTAATAGTCTTCCATACAATTCATCAGGCTTGTCGCTGTTCTTGTCGTGGCAGTGCAGATCGATACGCAAGCAGTTTTCAATATCTATGTTTTTCTGAGCAGACTCTAAAAACTGACTATAGTCCCGGTGTAGCCGCTGAAAAAAACTGAGATCTGTCTGGCTCATACTGCACATTCCATTAAGTGAATTTGTGCAGGTTACCCGCACAAGTTTGCAACTTTGTGACAGTCATTTAATTGAAATATTGAACCGTTAAAGTGGCGCCAGTTTGAGGGCACAGTATGAAGAAGTTTAGTAAAAAAGAGATCAAGGTAAGCTTTGGAAAGACGGGTGAAGTGCACGTCACTGTGCCTTATGAAGGAGAGTTGACGGCCAAAGATCAGCAAAAAATCCTTTCGAATGTGTCAAATCGTTATGATTTAGACAGTAAGACGCTTTTTATTAACAATGTTCCCATCCCTCATAAGCGTGGCAAATTAAACATCTAAGCGCCTCTCAATTGGTATCTGCAATATAACTGTCACATAAGTCTCATATTCTTCTTTCAGATTCATATCGGAGAGAAAGTTATGAAGTTAACTAAAGATGATAAGTGGCTAGCCGTTCGTTGGATTGATTTACAGTTTGCTAAAAACGATGAATTTCCCTCGTTCATCGAAGAGAAAAAAAGCAACAAAACCAGTGATCGATTTAGAGCTTGGCGTGCATGGCGCTCACTGCCGGTTCGCTGGCGTGATCATAAACAGTGGATCGAAACAAACCTGAGCACTGTTGAGCTCGATGCATTAGAGAAGTACGTTGCTGATTGCCGTTCTGAGAGCTAATCTCAATCTATATAACTAATTTTTGAGAGACATTATGAAACTGGTCGAGAAAGAGCTGAGTTGGCTCTCATTCAATGAACGCGTGCTTCAGGAGGCTGCTGATGAGTCGGTGCCTATTATCGAGCGTGTTCGTTTTTTGGGGATCTACTCGAATAATCTTGATGAGTTCTTTCGTGTCCGTGTGGCCGACCTTCACCGAAGAATGGCTCTAGAAAAGCTGGGGCAAACCAAGAAATCACGAATGTCCGCTGAGGACCTATTGCATCTTGTTAACGAGAAAGTACAGGCGCTGACAGATCGCTTTAATGAGATTCACATTGATGTCATTAAAGGTTTGGCGCGTCGTAATATCTTTTTGATTAACGATGAACAGCTCAACGAAAAAGAGGGTGCTTGGTTGCGCAAGTACTTTCGTGACGAGGTACTGCACCATATAACGCCCATTTTGATTACCGATTTCACCAATCTTGCCGCGGTGATGGACGATGAAGACGCGTACCTTATGTGTGCGCTACATAAGGGCACTCACACTCAGTATGCGCTTTTACAGATACCGGCTGAACAGACCAGTCGTTTCATTCAGCTGCCTAGAATCAAAGGGGTGCGTCGCAAGTCCATTATCGTTCTTGATAACGCAATGCGTTACTGCATAGAAGATATTTTCCACGGCTTTATCGATTTTGACTCGGTCGAAATGTTCTCGGTCAAAATGACTCGTGACGCAGAGTATGATTTGGAACGTGATGTAGAGCTCTCAATGCTTGAAAAGATGTCCCAAGGAATTAAGCAGCGTGAAACCAACCGCCCTGTACGATTGGTTTACGATGACAGCATGCCTAAATACATCTTCGACTTCTTGTGTGAAAAGCTCTCTTTAGATCCTGAAGAGAACACTACAGCAAGTGGTAAATACCGTAACTTCCGTGACTTTATTGGTTTCCCTAATGTTGGTCCTAAATACTTAGAGAACCCTAAAATGTCGGCGCTAAATTGCTCGGCCTTCGATAAGGCGGATAACGTCTTCGATGCGATTACTGATGGGGATATTCTGCTCTATTACCCGTTTCACAAGTTCCGCTATTTAACTGATTTTGTTCGTGCCGCTTCGTTTGACCCTGCGGTTAAAGAGATTCGTATTACGATCTATCGTGTTGCCAGCAAAAGTCAGATTCTTAAATCGCTAATTGATGCGGTGCGCAATGGTAAAAAAGTAACCGTGATTGTGGAACTTCGCGCTCGTTTTGATGAAGAGGCGAATATTGAGTGGGCTCGTGATCTGACGGATGCCGGTATTGACGTCGAATTTGGTGTCTCTTCGCTTAAGTGCCACTCTAAGATCATTCACATTAAGCGTGAAGAGCAGGGGGCGCTGGTCAGTTATGCGCATGTGGGTACTGGTAACTTTAATGAGAAAACGGCTCGTATCTATACCGACTTTGCGATGTTCACTAAAAATCCAGAAATCACAGCTGAAGTGGAGAGGGTTTTTGAGTTCATCATTAACCCTTATAAGCAGTTTAACTTTAAACATCTTCAGGTCAGCCCGAACCACAGTCGTAATCGAATTTACAAACTGATTGATGCTGAGATTGAGCAGGCAAAACAGGGGCAAAAAGCCGAAATCTTTCTCAAAGTGAATAATTTAGTCGACTCTGGCCTAGCTAAGAAATTGTATGAAGCGAGCGGTGCGGGTGTAAAAATTCGTTTGATTGTGCGCGGTATGTGTAACATCCAGCCGGGTGTCAAAGGGCTAAGTGAGAACATACAGGCGATCAGTGTTGTCGACCGTTATCTTGAGCATCCGCGTGTGGCTATATTCCATGCAGGTGGTGATAAGACAACCTATATCTCGTCGGCAGACTGGATGACACGAAATATCGATCACCGTGTTGAGGTTGGCTGTCCCGTTCTAGATAAAAAGAATAAGAAGGTAATCAAAGACTTGCTTGAGCTTCAGTGGCGTGATACCACTAAGGCAAGGGTCATTGATGCCGAGCAAACCAATGCTTATGTGCGTCGCGGCAATCGTAAAAAGATTCG
>DAIRSP010000189.1:0-4631 GCA_036804365.1 Neptunomonas sp.
GTGTTAGATTAATATCTAGCCCGTATAGGTTATTCGCGCCTTCAGCTAACCCCGTAAACAATGTGTTACCGCCACTATCTTTAACATCAAAGGCTCCTGTGGCTGGCAAGGTGGCTGGAACCGCAGGCACAAAGTCGATAACCAGATCACCCAAACCGCGAGTCGCTTCTTTAAATTGAGTTTCTGCTTCTGTGGATGTAAAAGCATTCAGAGGCGCGACCTGCTCCAGTGTCACAAAAGGTGAACCACTTGCAGCCGTAAAACCGGTAATATTTACGTTAAGACGGCTATCAACACTTTGAAATAAAGTTTCGCCAGAGTCATTGGAAGGTACATATTGCTGCGTACCTACCTGAATTAACCGCTGTCCATCGTCACCATGATAGGAATAATGACCGTTTGCTAATGGTTCATAAGGACGTGTTGAACCTTTGCTTCCAGCAAATAGGTACTCGCCTTGCGAGTCCTGGGTGTTCATCAAACCCGCTACGTAATCGGCTAATTCATATAACTCCGTTGCGATTACGGATCGGTCGGAGTCAGACAGCGTTGCAAAGTTACCCGCCTGAATCGTGAGCTCTTTCATTCGCGTGGTAGCTGTATAGACATCATCTAAGATGGTTTCCTCTAACTGCAAACGACGCTCTGTCACACTGATATTGTCATTAAACTTTTCATATTGCGCCAATGACCGCTCTAATTTGACGACCTGAGCAGCAGCGACAGGGTCATCCGATGGCGTTTGCAAAATTTTACCAGTGGCGGCCTGTTCCGCTAGCTCTGCAATTTTCGAGCTGGAACGCTGCATGTTATCAATGGAGTTTAAATATTGCTGTTGGGTAGCGATACGCATCTTTATGTCTCCAGTTACATGCTGCTAATCAGAGTATCAAACAGCTTCTGTGAAGCCTGAATCAACTGAGCAGAGGCTTGATACGCCTGTTGAAATTGCACGAGCTTTGCAGCTTCTTCGTCTAGGTTAACGCCCGCAACACTGGCCTTTGCATTCTGTGTTGATGCTAATACGGATTTATTAGCCGCCAAGGTAATGTTGGCTGACGCAGTACTGGTACCCACTCTTTCGAGTAGGCTACCGTACATATCTTGATAGGCACCATCTCTATTGAGCTTTGCTTCTTGTAAGTCTGACAGCATTAACGCATTACGGTTGTCGGAAATACCATCTTCATTAAAACGAAGACTAAAACGATCACCAGCCATTGGGCTGTTACTGATCGTCACACTGTAACCTTGCAGCGCGATCTCTTCACCCGAGGTATAGGTCTGATTAGCCAGAATAACCTGTGGGTTCGTGGCATCCGTCATATCATAGAGCGTATAGCTCATCGGATCAGTATTGTTGAATACCACATCGACAGGAGGATCTAACTCACCCGTTGCTGTAAACATTAACGCATCAACATCCGTCACTTGCGCGGTTGCTACACCGGTTCCAAGATTATTATTACTACCAGAAATACGAATCGGTGAAGCCAGTGCCAATTGCTCTGCTTTTTGTACCACTAAGCCCAAGTCAGATGCTCCGGTACGCACTGGCTGGATCAAGAACTGATCACCGTTGAACAGCCCACTGGCTGTATTGATCGTGACTTTGATACCCTCTGTTTCGAACGCAAAGACACCTGTGTTTTGATCATGAAAATAGGTGCCGTCTTGCACATCATAAATATCAAAAACTTGCGTTAACTGATCGATTCGAATCTGTTTTCCATCTTCATTTCGTTGCAGATTAATGCGCCCAGCATTTTCATAATCTAGGGTGTAGTCACTGGCTTGCAGTTTAGATATGTCCGTAATTTCAACTTTTGCATTTTCAAATGTAGAAACGTTGTCACTTTTAGCAAGCAAGCGTTGGTACTGTAGAGAGGTGTCGTTGACATCCGTGAAGAGTAAACCGCCCATCTCGTTATTAAGATCCATACCGGTTTGATGCACGGTGTTCATACTTTCAGCAAAAATAACGGCAATGCGCCCTAACTCATCGCGGGCATCATTTAGGCCTTCTTCACGATATTGCAACAAACCGCCTAGCTGACCGCCGCGTAACTGATCGGTAATATTCACTGCACTGCCGCCCACAACGAGCTGAATATCATTTAACGCGGCATCGGGATCACCCGGTACGCTCTGCATGATACTGGCGGTTTTACCCACCACAAGCGGCTGACCATTACCTAAATAGATACTTAACTCTGTACCGTTCTGCTCGGCAACATTGATACCCACGAGTTCAGAGAGTGTATTTACAAGCTCTTCGCGCTGGTCCAGTAACTCATTCGTTGGCTGATTAGAGGCCGTTGCGACTGTTATCTTGTAGTTGAGATCCGCCACGCTAGAAGAGATATTGTTGATTTTGGAAGCCACATCATCCAAAACACCATTCATCGTATCTGCTTGAACTTGCAGGTTAATATCTAAGCTATTAAAACGCTGAGTCAGCGTTTTCGCCTGCGCGATAAAGAGTTCGCGGTTCGGAGTTGATGTCGGATCATCTACAACATCTTGCAAGGCGTTAAAGTAATCATCTAACGCTGAAGATAAGCTTGTGGTATCCGTTGCCAGTAAGTTATCTAGGCGACTCGACCATTCGGTATAGGTACTAGTTTGGTTGTAGGTGGAGATATCCGTCCATAACTGCTTGGTTAGAAACTTATCCGTTATACGCTGTATATCGTCAACTTCTACTCCGGAACCCGTTTGTAGCGTCGTAAAGTTAGTGACTTGACGGCTATATCCATCCGTATTGACGTTGGATATATTCTGGCCAATAGTGGACAAGGCAGACTGATTAGCTCTGAGTGCCTGCGTGCCTAAACCTAGTAAGTCATAACTGGACATGGTCTTTCTCCGGAGCGGGATTTAATGGATATTTCCAACGCTCATCATTTAATACTTTAGCGGCCGATCTCTAGCCTTCTTTAGGGCTTCCAAGCCCCATCGCTAAGATTCTGTTTTCAAAAATCTCAGTAATTTTGTCTGCGTAACGCGGATCCGTTGCATAGCCTGCGCTTTGCAGTTGCTGTAAATACTCTCGTGGATCACTCGCCTGTTCTAATGCTTGCTGGTAGCGAGGACTATTTTTTAAGAAAGTCACATAATCCTGAATACTTTCTTCATAAGAGCCATATGCTCTGAAGTTGGCTCGCTCTTTTTGCGCAACACCATTTTTGTACTCTAATGTACTAACCTGCGCTCGATCGCCATCCCAACTACTGCCTGCCTTGATGTTGAACAGGTTATAACTATTAGACCCATCCGAATTGCGAATAATATGCTTACCCCAACCCGTCTCTAATGCCGATTGTGCTAATAAAACTTGCGGATCGACACCGAGCTGCACTGCCATCTTTTCAACGACCGGCAGCAAAGTGGATACAAACTCTTCAGGAGAGTCGAAGCTATCCGGTAGGTTCTCATCAATAACCGTAGCCGTACTCTGCTCAGTACTTTTACTAAGTAAACTATTACGCGCGAGCAAACTCTCTAGTGTGTCACCGATTGGCGTAACGGAAGGAGGGTTCTCCGTGTAGCCTTGCTGAATCTGCCCAATCACTTTAGACGCAGCCGACCCTGCAGCATCGTTGTAAGCACGGGTGAGCATCGCTTGTGTTTCTGAAATATTATGCTTCTTTTTAGTGTCGTTATCGGTGTCCATTTTGACACCAAGTTGATTACTCAACTGGCGAACAAGGACGTCAGACAAGCCAATACCTTTACTTTGCGAAAGTTCAGACGTTAACTGGCTGTCCATCATGTCCTGATAAAAACGTACATCTTTGCTATTAAACACATCATCAGAACTAAAGGACTCATTAGCATCACGCATGCTTTTCATCAACATGCTAAGAAACATCTGCTCAAATTGCTGCGCGACTTTCTCTAACGCAGCAGAGCTATCAGTTTTCGCCGTCGTTTTCAGCTTTTGTAGACTGCTAAAGTCTGCATAAAAGTCTGGATTAGTTTCTGTTGTGCTTTTAATCGCCATAATCAGATCACTATTAATTCGGCTTTGAGGGCGCCGGCTTGTTTAAGCGCTTCAAGTATAGCCATCAAGTCGCCCGGTGCTGCGCCTACTTGGTTTACTGCCTCAACAATATCTTGCAATGATGTCCCAGGTGAGAACTCAAACATGTGCCCAGAGCCTTCATCCACTTCTATACCTGTGCGCGGTGTGATTACCGTCTCGCCACCCGCCAGTGCATTAGGCTGATTAACATCGAGGTTCTCAGTAATGGCCACAGTTAACCCACCATGCGTCACAGCAACAGGTGATACGCGTACATCTTGTCCTATCACTATAGTACCTGTGCGCGAATTGATAATGATTTTCGCCACCTCTTTTGCGGGTACTATTTCTAGGTTTTCCAGTACTGATACAAAGGAAACACGCTGCGAAGCATCACGCGGAGCTCGTACTCGGATTGATGTCGCATCAATGGCCGCTGCTGTATTGGCACCTAATAAACCATTGATCTCTTCTGCGACTCGACGCGAGGTCGTGAAGTCAGGATGGTTTAAGTTAAGTACTAAGCTATCACCTTGCGAGAAAGCGTTAGGCACGGTTCGCTCAACCGTTGCTCCATTAGGAATGCGACCAACACTGGGTAAGT
>DAIRSP010000190.1:0-4583 GCA_036804365.1 Neptunomonas sp.
AACACCCATTACAATATTTTTAATACCTTTACCTGGCGCAGTTAACAATACGCGAGCAACACCTTTTGACTTCAGATGCAGAGAAAGACCTGCTTCATCACGCCAGATACCTGTGTTATCAATGACGATTGCGTTGTTGATACCGTACTCTGTGTAATCAACCTTATCTGGACCATCAGAGAAGATAACTTTAATTTCGTTACCGTTGGCAATAATCGAGTTAGTTTCTTCATTGATTTGGATTGTGCCTTTAAAAGACCCGTGAACAGAGTCACGACGCAGCAAACTTGCACGCTTTTCCAAATCATTAGCCGCATTACCTTTACGAACTACAATTGCACGCAAACGCAATGATTGACCGCCACCCGTACGTTCAATTAACAAACGCGCCAATAAACGACCGATACGACCAAAACCATATAAGACAACATCTGTGCCTTGACGCTCTTCCGCACCAATAACAGACGCCAATTCTTTTTCTAAAAAGGCTTTAAGATCAACACCATTCCCTTCCTTACGGAATTTAACTGCCATTTTGCCGATGTCGATATGCGCGCTTTTCACATTCAGGGATTCAATCGTTTCCAATACCGGATAAGTATCCAGCACTGTTAACTCTTGAGATTCCATCTGACGAGCAAAGCGGTGTGCTTTCAGGATATCAATCACTGAACGCTTAACCACTAGACGACCGTATACAGAAGTCTCGATGTTACGATCACGGTACATACGACCAATCATCGGAATCATCGCTTCTGCCGCGGCTTCGCGCTCTTTCCATTCAGTGAAAACTTGATCTTGACTCACAGGCATCTCCAATTTACGTCAACGCACATTAAAAATTTGCGAGGTATTATCCCTTTTTATGTACCTATGAGCAAATACACTTATCTATACTTTAGAAGAATGGATAACTAGCGCTAGTATCTACTACCGCCAGATTACACATTCAGCCCGAACAGTGGGCTCTCTGCATCAACCCTTTTGACAAAGTCGCTTAGAATATCTCGCACCTTGATCATATCTGGACGCTCAGCTTCATCCGTTAAGGTCCACAGCGCTATATCTCTTCGCGGTCCTTCTTGCCCTTCTATCTCTAGCATTTGCTCAGGATCAATCTCGCCTGTCATCAGCGCCAACCTTGCCGGCAAACGCACTAGCATATCAGTCGTATTAAGAAGATAAAGAACGGAGCGAATGCTACTAGTAAAAGCGACCTTAGCAGCCTGTGGTCCAGCCAACTCGCCTTGCCCATCTAAAAAACCAGCATTAGCCCCCGCCACCATCCAAGCCTGTTTAGCTAGCAGATCAGGGGCTATCGGTTTATTGGCATTGATCAGTTTTGACTTCTTACCCGCAAAAACACCGGATCGATCTCTAAATAACAACTCTCGATTTAAAGCTCTCTGTCCAACTGACAGATGAGCAGGCGCCAATAAAAAGTCAAGTTTGCCCTGTTGCAACAACTCAATCTGAGCTGCTGCCGATCCTGTTCGAAAGTGAAACACATAACGCTTCTCTTCTAGCAAGCTACTGGCCATTTGTTGATAAGTGGCAAACTCCCAAAGCGGATCTATCCCTAAAACAAATTCACTATGATACCCACTGTGAAACTGTCGTATAACCTCTTCCGCATGGTAGGTCTCAGCAAGAATTTGCTCACCAATTTGAGAAAGTCTGGCGCCTATCTCTGTCGGAACTACCCCGTATCGCGTTCTCTTTAATAAGGGCGCACCGACTTTCATCTCCAACTGCTTGATACTGCGTGTTAGCGTCGGCTGTGTGACGTAAAGCTGCTCACACGCCCCACTTAAAGAGCCTTGTTTGACAACCATAGCTAACTGCTTCAACAATTTAGGGTTCATAAATGCCTTTCTTTCTATGCCTTCTTGGGATCATTTTCACTTATATCCCTACTCGATTACAGCCTATTAAAAAATTTAACCCCAGCAAAGCAGATTAAAGATAGAGAATACCGATTAAAATCTGCCTTTATATCGCTTTTTAACACGCAGTCTGTAACATAGGCCGCCGAAAAGATCGAACAGGAGAGGTTTCGTGACTCAACTGGTATTCCCTATACCGAATAAGCCCAGTGAAACAAAATGGGTAGGCCAAGTGCATCAAAGTGCAGCCGGACTTTTGATTACACAGGCTGCATCAAGCTGCAAACAACCGACTCTGGTTATCACGCGGGATAGCGATACGGCAGCATTGCTTGAGAATGAAATTGGCTTTTATGCAGCGAAATCGTCGATCGAAATCCTCCCCTTTCCTGACTGGGAAACACTTCCTTACGACTCCTTTTCACCGCATCAAGATATCATTTCAACGCGGATACGTACGCTCACTCGATTAGCGCACCTGAAACACGGTGTTGTTATTGTGCCAATCAGTACGTTAATGCACAAAATAGCACCCGCTGCATTTTTACAAGCTCACTCATTGGTGTTAGACACGGGTCAAAAATTAGATATAGAAACACTCCGCAAACAACTGACCGATGCGGGCTACCGATCAACCGAAACCGTGTATGAGCATGGCGAATTCTCGGTCCGAGGCTCAATTATCGACCTCTTCCCGATGGGTTCTGACCAACCTTACCGAATTGATCTGTTTGATGATGAAATCGATAGTCTTCGCACCTTTGACCCAGAAACTCAACGCTCAATTGATAAGATAGAGTCGATACGTTTGCTTCCTGCACGGGAGTTTCCATTAACTGAAAACGCCATCACTCAATTTAAGCAAAAATGGCGAGAAACTTTCGATGTGGATTATCGCAAGTGCCCCACTTATCAGGATGTCAGTAACGGCTTCGCGCCGCCGGGAATCGAATACTATCTTCCGCTGTTTTTCGAGCAGACAGCGACACTATTTGACTACCTGCCTGAAGAGACACTAGTTATAAGCGATGGATCTTTAAATGCTTCTTGCCAGCAATTTTGGCAAGAGGTTAACAATCGCTTCGATGATAGACGACATGATATTGAGCGGCCGATCTTAGCACCCAACAAAATTTTCACTGCACCAAACGAGTTTTTTGCTGCACTAAAACCTTTCCGTAAAATACAATTTTCAGCAGAGACTCTTGAATACAGAGCGGGCAGCTGCAATTTAGAATGCACCAATACCCCAGACTTAACTGTGAACTCACAATCGAGTTCGCCTTTATCGCTGTTGACCGAATTTTTAGCGACTCAACAAGATAACCGTATTTTATTTTGCGCAGAGTCTGCTGGTAGACGCGAAGCACTCATTGAGCTACTCAATAAAGCGAACATCAAACCCACCAGCACCCAAAACTGGCAAAGTTTTGAAGCAGCTAACGATCAGTATTGCATCAGTGTTTACCCGCTCAACAGGGGACTTAGCTTATCTAACCTGCATATTATCACCGAGTCTCAATTATTCGGTCGACAGGTATTCCAGAGAAGGCGGCGCGCGCGCGAAAAAGATCAATCTGATTTAGTTATTCGCAACCTTGCCGAACTCGCCCCCAATGCGCCTGTAGTCCATATTGATCATGGCGTCGGTCGCTACCTTGGTTTACAAACAATTGAGCTGGATGGCCAAAAAAACGAGTTTGTTGCCCTTTCTTATGCCAACGATGCCAAACTTTATGTACCGGTTTCTTCCCTGCATCTTATCAGCCGATACAGTGGAGCAACCGACGAGCTAGCACCGCTGCACCGCTTAGGCACTGAGCAATGGAGTAAAGCGCGGCAAAAAGCAGCGGAAAAGATTCGCGATACTGCGGCAGAACTCTTAGATATTTATGCCAGACGAGCCGCACGTAAAGGGTTTGCCTTTTCAGATCCAGAAGAAAACTACCAACTGTTTAGTGCGGGCTTCCCCTTTGAAGAGACCCCCGACCAAGAGGTCGCAATCAAAGCAGTACTCAGAGATATGATCTCTCCGCAACCAATGGATAGATTAGTCTGTGGTGATGTAGGTTTTGGTAAAACCGAAGTCGCTATGCGAGCTGCTTTTATTGCAGCTCACTCCGGTAAGCAGGTCGCCATTCTCGTACCCACCACTCTCCTTGCACAGCAGCACTTTGAAAATTTTCGAGACCGCTTTGCAGACTGGCCGGTGACTGTAGAACTAATCTCTCGATTTAGGAGTGGTAAACAACAGCAAGCCGTGATCGAAAAACTAAACAGTGGTCAGATCGACATCATTGTTGGCACGCACAAACTTTTGCAAGATGACATCCAGTTTAAAAGTTTAGGCTTAGTGATTATCGATGAAGAGCATCGCTTTGGTGTGCAACAGAAAGAACGTTTGAAGTCTCTTCGCTCTGAAGTCGACATTTTAACCATGACAGCCACGCCGATACCACGAACGCTCAATATGGCGATGTCGGGTATGCGCGACCTTTCGATAATCGCCACACCACCCGCAAGGCGCTTAGCGGTCAAAACCTTTGTTCGCCAATCAGATCCTTCGATCGTCAAAGAAGCGATTCTGCGTGAGTTATTACGTGGTGGCCAAGTCTATTATTTACACAACGAAGTTAAGACTATTGAAAAATCCGCTGAAGAACTAAAAGCGCTTGTACCTGAAGCGCGCATAGGCAT
>DAIRSP010000191.1:0-4581 GCA_036804365.1 Neptunomonas sp.
GGCTTTATTGTTGCCTTGCTCATATAGCGCAACATTTCAAACATCATGTCAGACTTATAAGCCACTTCCTGTGAATCCGCATCCCAGTTCACCGACGCCACATCTTTAGATTTAGGATACTGAACATGTTGCATTTGGATCGCTGTACGCTGATAGTTTTCTGGATCAGGCTTCAACGACACCTTAATTTTGTTACGCGTGCCATCAGGCATATCCTGTAATGTTAAACGCTTCATCCAACGATCAAGAAACGTTAACTCTGGACCCTGAGTCAAAATCCAATCACTTTCTATAACACCAGTACGAGCATCAGTAGTGGCGACTGGTACTTGGTTAAACTTCATAAAATCAAGTGTTTTTTCCCAAACGTCAGCAATCGGCTCATCGACGACTATGACCTTTTGATCACCTAACTTTTTAAACTTAACCGTATCGCTACCTGTATCAGCATAGAAAAACTCTGGTCGCGGCACTTCGAATGATGTGGTTCTCGCGGTTGCAGTCTCACCTACCCGAGGGATCACTAATTGATCCTCAGTCGGTTTAACTTGTAACTCAGCAGGAATTTCAAGCTTTTGAGAAACAGTTGCCTTCTCATACTCTTGGTTACGGTCTTTAAAAATACCCTCTTCGCCATAGATAGGATTTTTCTCGATCATACCGCAACCACTCATCAATGTTGCTAATGCAACAGTGATAGCATACGGAAGTAACTGCTTTTTCATCTACTTATCCTTACTTCAGAATTCCACTGTCTTGCAATGCTTGACGTACTACGGGCTGACAAGCCTCTGACAAAACTGTCAGTGGTAGGCGAATACCCTTTTCCATTAAACCCATTTCGTACATAGCCCACTTCACGGGAATCGGGTTAGCCTCGACAAATAATTTGGTATGCAATGGCATCATTTTTTCTTGTATCGCACGAGCCTTCTCGGCCTCGCCTGCTAAAGCTAAATGACACATATTAGCCATCTCTTCGGGTGCCACGTTCGCCGTAACAGAAATGTTACCATGTCCACCCGCGATAATAAGTTCAACCGCTGTTGCGTCATCACCTGAATAGATGGCAAAACCGACAGGTGCATGCTCAATTAGAAACTTAGCCCGAACTAAATCACCGGTTGCCTCTTTAATACCCACAATATTAGGTACTTCGGTTAAACGTAAAACTGTCTCAGGAAGCATGTCACAGGCTGTTCGACCTGGAACATTATAAAGAATCTGAGGAATGTCTACGGCTTCGGCAATCGCCTTATAATGTTGATACAAACCTTCTTGAGTCGGTTTGTTATAATAAGGAGTTACTAGAAGACAAGCATCAGCACCCACCCGCTTCGCTTCTCGCGTAAGCTCAATGGCTTCAGAAGTAGAGTTTGCGCCAGTGCCTGCGATAACCGGAATACGGCCAGCGACACGATCAACGATATGTTTTATTACCGCGCAATGCTCATCACAATTTAGCGTCGCAGACTCACCTGTTGTGCCTACTGCAACGATAGAGTCTGTGCCCTTGCTTAGATGAAGATCCACAACCTTATCGAGATTAACCCAGTCGATCTCTCCGTTGTCCTTCATGGGGGTCACAAGCGCTACAATGCTGCCGGTAATCATTCTACTCTCCGTTAACTAGGGCAATCGGTTACACAATATTTTGTGCACACATCCAAAACCCGATCTGATATCGTATAAGGATCAATATTCTATACGAAATAAATGCAATAAGCGTAGTAGCCACGACGCTTTTTTTATGACAACAGGAGAAAGCATAATGTCAGCCCCCCTAATAGGCCAACCTGTCGCTGAATTTACTGCAAGTGCGACACAGAATACCACTGTCACATTAGCTGAGCTTAAAGGTAAAAATATCGTGGTTTATTTTTATCCAAAGGATAATACCCCCGGTTGCACGACTGAAGGACAAAACTTTCGCGATCTATTTTCTGAATTTGCTCAAACGAACACCCTTATTTTTGGTGTCAGCAAAGACAGTATGAGGACTCATGAAAACTATAAAGCTAAGCATGCATTCCCATTTGAACTCATTTCAGACCCTGAAGAATCGCTATGTAAGCACTTTGACGTCATAAAACTAAAAAAGTTGTACGGCAAAGAGTATTTAGGTATCGAACGCAGCACCTTCTTAATAGACAGTGAAGGCGTACTTAGAAATGAATGGCGTAAGGTCAAGGTTAAGGGCCACGCCGAAGAAGTGCTGGCTGCAGCCAAAAGCCTTTAGTTAAATCAGCACCTAACTCTATTGAGTAAGGTGCTGCATCAACAGACCTAGCCTTCTAACTCAGCGACTTGATCTTCTAACGGTCCGGGCCATGCGCTGAGAATTGCTTTTACCAGCGTTGCCAGTGGGATAGCGAAAAAAACTCCCCAGAAACCCCATAAAGTCCCGAATATAAGCACTGCGACGATAATAGCAACAGGATGCAAGTTAACGGCTTCGGAGAAAAGTAACGGCACTAGCACGTTGCCATCCAATGCCTGAATGACCCCATAGACGCCCATCAGATACATAAATTCAGGCCCCCATCCCCATTGAAAGAAGGCAATTAGGGCAACCGGCAAAGTGACCAAGGCTGCTCCGATATAGGGTATAAGCACCGACAAACCCACCATAATCCCAAGCAAAGCGGCGTAATTAATGCCTAGAAAGAGAAAGGCGACATACGTGACGGTACCCACAATCAAAATCTCAATCACTTTACCACGAATGTAATTGGCTATTTGAGCGTCCATCTCTACCCAGACTTTTGTCATCATCTGCCTTTTTTTCGGTAAAAAAGATGTCCACCAGCTAATCAGCAACCGACCATCCTTCAGGAAGAAAAAGACCAGAATCGGCACCAAGACAAGATAAACTAATAAGGTCATCACGCCTGTAAGTGAGTTGAGGGAGAAGGTCACTACCCATTGGCCTGCATTCGATAGTTCACTCGACGCTAGAGCAATCAACTCTCTAACTTGCGACTCAGAAACCCACTCAGGGTATTGCTGAGGCAAAACCAACAATAACGCCTGAGCTTGCTGTACCATTCGGGGTAATTCATTAAAGAGGTTAGAAAGCTGCTTCCAGCCCAGAGGCATTACGATAAAGCAAAGCGCCAACAAAAAACTAAAAAAAGCCGAAAACACAATGGCTACAGATACCATTCGAGGAAATTTGTATTTGACGAGTCTATCCACCCCACCCTGCATTAAAAAAGCAAGAATAACGCCCGCAAAAACTGGCGCTAATGGCTTTCCTAACGTCAAAATAATCAGAAGAAACGAACCTAGTAATAAAAATAAAAACAAGGCTTCTTCATCTGAAAAATACTGCTCTATCCATTTAGAGAATATTGCTTTCATCTATTTTGTTTCCTGTTCTCTAATAATTATCCGCGACGGATTAGATAGGTATATTCTGAGGTTTCTATGAACATTTGTAGAAGTTCATGGTCTGATCTTTCAATAAAGGCTTGGAAATCTCTAACAGAGCCCGCATCAGTTGCAATCACCTTAAGCACCGCACCGGAAGACAATTTATGCAAGGCTTGTTTAGTTTTAAGCAGTGGCATGGGACAATTTAAACCACGGGTATCTAATAATTGAGCGATTTCGATTTCCTGCATTATGCAACCTTAGAAAACACTAAAGAAATATCCACTGACTCAAGCCTAGCAAGGATTGAGCAAGTAAGATAATGACATGCTTCACATTACCATAAAAGGGACAGTAACAACGAATGCGCTTACTTAAACTATTTTTCTGTGCTTTTTCAATTATTTCATCAGCGCCTAGCATGGCTGATAACAACTTACCTGTCATTGCTGATACCAGCTCTAGCATTATCTCATTAGAAAAAGAGCATACAATTGGCCGCACATGGGCACGCACTTTAAGAGGATCGACAGCGCAACTTAACGACCCCATCGCCTATTCCTATTTCTACGATATGCTGTGGCAGTTAGCGGGTAAAAGTGAGCTTCAGGACAATAGACTAGAACTCATCATGTTAGATAACGCCACTTTAAATGCATTTGCTGTGCCAGGTGGCGTTGTCGGCATCCATGGTGGATTGATTCTATCAGCCGATCAAGAAGATGAAATTGCGTCAGTTCTAGCGCACGAATTAGCCCACTTAAGTCAACGCCATTTCGTCGCTCAAATGGAGCAATCCCGTAAAAGCATGCCGATAACACTGGCTAGTATGTTGGCGAGTATTATCATCGCCTCAGCAGACTCTCAAGCTGGGATGGCGGCAATCTCTACATCTATCGCGGCTCAGCAATCCTCCGCGTTGGCATTCAGTCGTCAAAATGAACAGGAGGCTGACAGAATTGGCATGCAGAACTTAGTTTCTGCGGGATTAGACCCGAGCGCAATGCCACGTATGTTTTCGCGTTTACAACTGGCTATGCGCTTTGATGGCGCCAGAGCACCTGAATTTTTGCTGACCCACCCTGTGACTGAATCCCGAATCGCTGATTCTATGAACCGTGCGGCTCAGCTCCCTAAACCACAACTGGCGAAACCTTCACTCGATTTTGATATTGTCAAAACCCGCATGAATGTTCACTTTTCTAG
>DAIRSP010000192.1:0-4581 GCA_036804365.1 Neptunomonas sp.
GAGCATTAATGCATGAGAAAGATTATTGATATCTTCGGACGTACAAGCAAAATGGACAAACTCATTAATAGCTGCCAGTTCAGCATTATCTTTGAATTTCTCTTTAATTAGATATTCAACAGCTTTAACGTCATGGTTGGTGGTACGTTCAATCTCTTTCACGCGCTCGGCATCGGTTAGACCGAAATTGTCTACTATGCTGTTAAGTAGCGCATTTGCTGTATCGCTCAGAGCAGGTACTTCTGGAATTTGCTGATGTGCAGCCAGTTGTTGTAACCAACGTACTTCAACTAGAACACGGTTACGGATAAGTCCAAATTCACTGAAGATAGGGCGTAGGTCAGCTGTTTTGCTGGCATATCGACCGTCTACCGGAGATACGGCAGTGAGGGCAGAAAGCTCCATGTATCGTCTCGCTGTGGCTAATTAATAAAAATGAGGCAGGATTATAGCGGATATTTGTCTAAAAATCTGTATTCAGGCGAGCTAATCATTTTGTAGAAACAATCTTTCTAGTTGGGGTTGTAACAGTAAGGCTTCGGAATCCGATGCATTGAGTGGTTTACTATAAAGGTAACCTTGAATGTCATGGCAATTGTGCTCAAGTAAAAATTGAAGATGGTCTTGGCGCTCTATCCCTTCTGCGGTTACTTTTAACCCGAGATGGTTTGCCATTTGTATCATGCTGCTGAGAACACCTTGATATTTCTCACCCTGTTCAATTTGAGTAATAAAAGAGCGGTCAATCTTCAAGTTATCGATAGGCAGTTGAGTGATGTAAGAGAGGGAAGAGTAACCCGTACCAAAATCATCAATGGCAATGGTAATACCTAAAGCGCGTATTTGCTCCAATAGCACTTTGGCTTTCTCAGGATTGTCGATAAAAATACCTTCGGTGATTTCAAGTTCAATCAGCGTTGGCTCGATATTAATTTCTTGAATGAGTTGGAAGAGTCGCTCAAAAAAATCAGGTTCGAACAATTGTAGAGGCGAGACATTAATGGCCATGCGCCCTTGCCAAATACCTGCAGTTTGCCAACGTTTAACTTGGTGCATGGCAGTTCTGAGAACATATTCACCCAAATAGTGGATAGAGCCGGTATCCTCAGCTAGGTTAAATAACTCGAAAGGTGATAAGAAACCTTCAGTTGGATGTTTAAAGCGAGAAAGTGCTTCAAAGCCAGACAAACAACGATTCTGTATATCAATTTTGGGTTGATAATAGATCTCCATGTAGCCACAAGGCACCGCTGTTTTCAAAAAGTCTTCTAGATACTTACGGCGTTCAATAGCAGCAATAAGTTTCTCTGAGAAAAACTCATAACACTCACGGCCTTTGTTTTTGGCTTCATACATCGCCATGTCAGAACACTTGAGTAGGCTGTTGAATTGATCAGCATCATTAGGAAAAAGACTGATGCCGATACTGGCAGAGACGCTGGCAGAATAATCATTTAAAGCATAGTTAGCAGACAAAGCATCGATTAAATCCATCGCTAACGTATTAAGGGTGGCTTTATCAGCATTCGCTATAAACAGGGTAAACTCATCACCGCCAAAGCGCGCAGCGCAAGCATTATTTGGTAGGAGTCGTTTTATTCGCGCAGCGGCTTCTATTAGAAGTAAGTCGCCAACATTGTGACCGAGTGTGTCATTAATGATTTTAAATCGATCAAGATCGATAAAAAGTATTGCTGCGGTTTCAACGGTGCTATCGACTTTTGCGATGGCAGACTCAACATGTCTCTGGAAATAGCTGCGATTATGCAAACCTGTAAGTTTGTCATAGTTGGCTTGTACTTCGAGCATTTTGTCGCGTTGTAGTGCACTGATGACAACAGACACATGGTACATGTATTCAGCAAAACGAATATGCGGAATAGTCAGGGTATGACCTGTTATCAATATGCCGATCAATTCTCCTTCATGATGAAGGGAGTAGATGCTGTAAGATAAATCGGCTCTGATATCATCGCGCTCAATTAACGGAACTAATGCTTGATGCGATAGATGGAGCGGTACGCCATCTTGTATATGTTCCGTTTTACCTCTGATTGAAGCCAGGTGACAAGGGCGTGCTTGGTAACGCTTAGTATCCGAATCCCAGTCATAATAAATATCTTCGTGTTGAAGGTGAGTATCAAAAATATAAGCATAAGCAACGGAACAGTATGCAAGATCTTCCAACCCCTTCATGATCTGATGGACGACATCCTCCAGTTTGGCTTGGAAAAGTAGTTGTTGGTCTAGAGATGAAATAGTGTTGTTTATTCGAGCTTCTGAATTGATTTTGTCAGCCATCGCGTTGAAAGATGCAGCTAGCTCCTCATATTCATCATGACTTTGAATATCGACTCGATGATCCAATTCATTTCTTTCTATGGCTTTGGTGCCTTTGATAAGCGCTTCAACAGGCACTAAATGTCGGCGAATCATCACAAGCGTAACGAATATGATCAGCATGATGGCTAGCAGCAAACCTGGCAGATAAGACTGCTTAAAGTGAGTGAGTTGCTCTAGCAAAATGGATTCAGGCTTAGATGTTATGATGACCCATTCATCTACACCAAATTGATAATCAAGGAATAGACCCCAAGAGGATGATACCATCGATTGATGCTTGTCATCTTGCCAGCTAACGAAGTGGTTGGGTTTGGTAGAAGTGAGTTGAGAGAGTGCGCTTTGATCAAGCTGATTGTCGCAAGTGATGACAACTCCTGTTTTTGTTGAGATACAAATCTCTTCATACGCATCAAGCTCACTGTTTGGCCAGAGTAACTCTGCATTTAATTCGGCGATAGCTACAAAATGGTCGTGACCATAGTAAGTTGACTCGATTAGATAAACAGACTTTTCCGTAGGTGACTTTGTTCGGACTAAGAGTTTTTGGGTAGGTTCTTTGACATATTGAGCCCAAACGTCCTGACTAGCAAAACTGTCGAATAACGAGCGAGAGTATTCATTGTTTTTATAGATATGGACACCGCGAAAACGGCTTTTGAATATAGCCCATTCGGTATCATTGATGGGTGTTGAAAAGGTTAAATCGGAAAGAATGATGCGTAAATAATCTTGAGAGATCACTAAACGATTGAAAAGGTTAAGTCCGTATTCTTTACTGGCTTGCTCTAAATCTTGATGGCTTGTTTGCTTAAGGAGAGTCGCTAACTGATCATACGAAATAATCCCCGTAGCAGCGGAGGGGATCAAAATTACCGTTAGGAATAGAAGAAACAGCCTGCGGGCAATTCTGCTTTTGAGTGAATGCAGTTCTATTTTGATCATCAGTAATCAGCAGCTAATCCTATAAAGGCCCCGTTTTGTGCTCTTACCATATCATCTCTACTTAAATTAGAGGTTAATGGTGACGCCGATGCACCGTCTTTGCCTTTGCTGTAAAGATCAAAATCGGTATTGATGGGAACCAATGAATGATCTTTGCGAAGTTTTCCGTTGCCTTTAGCTGTGGCGATATTTAAGTACTCATAAGGATTGCCCCATTCATCGATGAGCACATCCGGCGGCAGGTTTAGCACCGCTAAACTGTCAGGGTAAGCATTATGCACAGTATAATAAGATTCCAACTTTCCGCTGATTAACGCAATTTCAGTAATGCTAACCTCAATCTTTACCTTCTCTTCATAATCGAGATAGGAAGGATAGGCGATGCTTGCAATAATTCCGAGAATAACCACGGCGACAAGCATCTCTAATAGTGTAAGGCCTTCAGTGCGGCTGAAAGTATCACGAGTCATAGAATGTTTTTAGACCTCACAAAGCAGTGTTGAATTCATTATAGTCTAAAGATCAGGGATGCCTAATTTAGATGTCATGACTGTAAAATTTTACGTAATGAAGGGCGTAAGCGCGATCTAAAAAACAGAAGGTGCCAGCGTTTACCACCCACTTGTCTCCATAGCATGGCTGCTCGAATGCCCGCCAATAATAGGGCTCTAATACGCGCAGCATTTTCGGCATTTTGTAAGTGTCTAGGGTCACCAGAGACTTGTATCCGAAAGCTAAAGGTACTGATCGTATCTTGGTATAAATTGGCTATGTTAGCGATAACGCTTGGGTGAGTATAAGCAGCAGGGTTAGTGGTTGGGTTATCTAGCTCAGGATTAAAATAGGCAGCTTTCTCTTTAATACTATCGATCCGTTCACCCACGCTACTGAGCATGGCATTATTCTTAGAAAGCTTTTGTTCGAGCATTATCATACTCAGAACATAATTTGTAACACTGTTGTTTTTGACCCCGTTTTTCTTTTCTACTACGTCGTTGAGCGCTTTAAAACCCATCGCAAGGTCATAAGCAATTTCTGCTGTGCCGCCATAAACATCTTCAGTGAGTGCTGGGTCAGTTACAAATAGACTGTAAATAGACGTTTCTAAGCTATTTTGGGTAACCATGCCACGGTGGGCGATTTGATCGACAAGACTCGCAGCCTGAAACATAGCCGCTAGGGCAATCGCTTGTTCATCATGTGATCGTGACATCTTAATTACGCCTTATGTTTTCCTGTAGTTTCAATTACACCACCGCCTAGACAGACTTCACCATCGTAAAAGACAACGGATTG
>DAIRSP010000193.1:0-4462 GCA_036804365.1 Neptunomonas sp.
GCATTGGCTAAATTGTTGGCATGAGCTTGCTGTGCGTACATATTTTCGCGTGCACCGCTCATCGCTATATAAACAACTTTATCCATAATGTGATCCGCTTACTCTCTGCTGTCTTTATCAAAGACAATTCTTTATAGAGTAGATACTGCAAAGCACATGCCAAAAAAAAGAGCCGCAAATGCGGCTCTTGATATCATCTCAATTCGTTTGGAATTAGATCTGCAAAATAGACTGCGTAACGGTATTCAAGGTTTCTAATGTTTTAGAGTTTGCCTGGAAGCTTCGTTGAGCCTCAATCAATTTTACTAACTCTGCAGATAGATCCACGTTAGATTGCTCCAAGGCTGCAGATGATAAGGTACCACTCAAGCCGGTACCCGGTGGGTTAAGTACCGCAGAGCCGGATGCAAATGTCGCTATCCACTCTGTACCACCGCTCGACTGCAAACCAGACTGGTTAGCAAAGGTTGCGATCGCCACCAAACCTAGGTTTTGCGTTTGCCCGTTACTGAAGCTCGCAACCATCTCGCCTGTTTCAGCAAATGAAACACCGATCAAGTCGCCCTTAGGATAACCATCCTGTGCAGCACCTTTAACGATCGAATCCGATGCGAACTGGCTGGAGCCTGTAATATCTAGTTGGATACCTGCTAAGTTATCTGTATCAGAAGCCAAAATTAAATCATCAGGGTTAGCTGGATCCGCTCCGAGAATGGTTATATTTGGAGCCACACCACCTGCTGGAACATCAATACCATTGACTCGCGCTAATGCACCTGTAGTCGAGCTAAACTTAATCACAATAGGCCCAACTTCTGTTGCGCCTGCAGCAAAACCACTTTCACCTGGGTCAACCGTTTTGCCTAAATTGAGCTGTTCGGTATCATTAAGGTAAGCAAACATGCGGTAGGTACCCATAAATGAGTTATCACCTTCAACCGCACTGATATCAACATCATTCGTGCCATTAATAACAAATGGAGAGTTGATATCACCCGCCAAATTGGTTGTACCCGTAATAGACAACAGATCCACATTACCGGCTTCCGCCTTCCAGGTAATGTCTATTGTGTTGTCGGTCGCATTATAAAATACGCTTTCAATATCCGGGTTCAAGTTGATAATTTGCTGAGCGTAATTTTCAATAGTTTCGCCAGCATCATCAACGGTCATATCCGTATCCAATTCGATGGTCACACCACCAATCGTAATAGGTACTGCTTCTGCGAGTGTCGAATTAGGAAGCACAGAGAATTGCGTCGTATCTAGTGTGAATGTTTGCACTTCATTGGCTGCACGTGTCGCTGGCACACCTTGCTGCAAGTTAGAAATATCTAATACATCACCGGTAATCGTTGGACCACGGAAAACCAAACTACCCGCACTAGTCGCATCAGACTTTAACTCGAACGTGAAGGTATTGCCGTTAAAGGCGACGGTATTGATATCAATACGTGGGTCATTACCTTCTAACGTACTTAGATCAGGCTCAATATCAAACGAGGTAGTCCCCGCATTCCAAGTACCGACCAACTGGCCTGATAAGAAGAACTCTTCACCACCCACTAAAGTTGATGTATCAATATCATACTCAAATACTTCCTTCACGGGTGCCTGTTCAACAAAATAGGTACGAATGCTATTGGAGTTACCCAAACTATCAAACGTTTCTACTGTGGTTGAGTAGGTGTAAGAGGATGGATTAGTTTTATCAAATGAACGAGAAAGCAATTTAGCATCAGAAGCCGCATCAATGTTAAATGACAGATCAATTGTTTCTGTTGCGTGCGGAGCGCTCTCTTTCTGTGTTACAGCTAGGTTCTGCAACGGCAATTGGTTGCCGAGTTCGTCTAAACCATAGCCCTGAAGATTCTTGCCCGTTTTGGACACGATAAACCCGTCACTATCCAGTTCAAACGCCCCTGAACGCGTATAGGTTGTACTGCCCTGACCATCCGTCAATTGAAAGAAACCCGAACCATTAATCGCCAAGTCTAAGTTATTGTTCGTAAACTGGATAGTTCCGGCACTAAAGTCCTGCGCGACATCTTGCACCGTCACACCAGAACCTGGGGAGTTACTAGAACCTGCACCGACTACAGACGTCGCGAAAATATCACCAAACTCCGTACGTGATGCTTTAAACCCAGTCGTACTGGAGTTTGCAATATTGTTACCGGCCACATCCAAATCTTGAGTAGCTGCGCGGATACCTGTAACTGCTGTATTAAAACCTGCCATGATTCAATCCTCTGCTTAGCCCAACTGTATGATGTCGCTTACGCTGAAAGCTCCAGCATTCGTATTCACACTCATTCCCACACCTTGCTGACCTAGCGTCACGCTGTTAACGGTGTGGCCAATAAAACTATCCACTGTCGATGAGTTGCCGTCAGACGTTTTTGCCTGAACAACCACTCGGTAGTCGCCAGGAAGATTATTTCCACCTGACCACGAAAAATTATGATCCCCAGTCACTTGCGCACCTTCAGACCACTTATCAACTAACTGACCAGCACTGTCATAAACTGATACCACAACATCAGATGCACTGGTATCTAGAAGGTAAGCACCTTCAACTGGCTTTCCTGCATACAAGGTTGCATCTTCTGTTTTTACGAAAGCGGTCTGCCCCACCATGGAAGATGCTTGTAGTGCAGCTTGACTAGTGGTTAAGGATTCACTCAAATCAGACATCGTGGACGCCAAACCCGTAATACTCTCAACCATCGTCATGTTAGAAATCTGCTGCATAAACGATGAGGTATCAGCTGGACTACTTGGGTCTTGGTTTTGCAGTTGAGCAATCATCAACTGCATAAACATTTGACTATCTGATTCGGCTTGCGTGGTTGTACTGGATGTCTGATTCTTTTTGTTGATCTGATCAAACACCGACGTTGCACTAACACTATTAATATCGGCCATAATGTTTACTCAACTCAAAAATTACTGACCCAACGTGAGAGCACGCTGCACCATTTGTTTTGCTGTATTCATAATTTCAGCATTGATCTGAAAAGAGCGTGATGCAGAAATCATATCCGCCATCTCTTCAACCACATTCACATTTGGGTAATGCACATAACCATCTGCATCAGCCATTGGATGAGTGGGGTTATATTCGGTACGCAATGGAGAGTCACTTTCGACTATCCCTTTGACATGCACCCCTTGACCAGGAATAAGCCCAGAGCTTACATCGGTCATCTGCGCTTCTGTTGGAGCTGCCAATTCAAAAACTGGCTTTCGCGCACGATACGTTTTATCAACACTCGAACTAACACTTTCAGCATTGGCCATATTGCTCGCCGTGGTGTTCAAACGAACAGTTTGTGCACTCATGGCTGATCCAGCGATATTAAAAACATTAATTAATGACATAGTTATTCACCTTTAATCGCTGCGGTTAGGCCTTTAAATTTTCGATTCAGAAAATCAAATGATGCTTGATATCCCAAAGCGTTCTCGGTGTAACGCGCCATCTCTTCCTGCACATCAACGGTGTTACCATCTACAGAGGGTTGCGTTGGAACTCGATACATCAATTCAGCTGCGAAATCAGGATCAACAACGGATGCGTGGTGCATCTCATTCGTTGCTACCAACTTCAGCGAGGCTTGATTAGCCTGTTCACCAGCCAAAATACTCTTAAAGTCGATGTCACGAGCTTGAAAGTGCGGAGTATCAGCATTAGCAATATTATTAGCGAGAACTTCGGCTCTTCTGGAGCGCAGAGCCAGTGCGTCATCGTGTATTCCTAATGCCTTATCAAAACTAATCGCCATAACCACCTCGTAACTGTTATCTACTTCAAAGCAAACTGTGTGCCAAACCTGAAAGCGCCTAGTTTCGGGAGTTAACGCATGGAATGAAACGGCAGGTACAAAAAAGCGGCATTGAGTTGCCGCTTTTTTGTCACGCAATTTGCCGCTTATTTAGATCGCTTGATAGATAATACCTGGGCGGCAATGGATCATTTTATAGATATCATTCAGACCTGAAAGGGATTCAGATGCACCGAGTAACAGATAGCCACCGGGTGCTAGCTGCTTTCTCATTTTGCGCAAGATCTCTATTTTCAATTCAGAAGAAAAATAAATAAGCACGTTACGACAAAAAATGATGTCGAATTGACCTAACGCGGTATATTGACCGAGTAAATTAATACTCTGAAAGCGAATTCTGGACTTAATCATTGGATTAATCGTCCAAGATCCATTTGAATTGGCTGTAAAATAACGTTGCAGACGCTCTTTCTCTAAACCTCGTCCCAAAGCTAACATCTCATACTGGCCAGAGCGAGCCTGCTGTAAAGCACTGGCAGAGATATCGGTCGCTATAATCTCTTCGCCACCCATCAGCGAGCCCGGGTTGGAACGCTTGTATTCGTCTATGATCATACTCATAGAGTATGGCTCTTGACCTGTGGAGCAAGCAGCCAACCAGATTCGCAGCTTTT
>DAIRSP010000194.1:0-4454 GCA_036804365.1 Neptunomonas sp.
GCCAAGCGCCTATATGAGAACCCCGATCAGTAATGGTCGGGGTTTTTTTATGCCTGAAATATATGCATCAGAAATTGCTTATACTTTCTTCGGCTTCCCTAGCAAATTCTCTATTTTAAGCTAGAGTTATTCTTGTTCACTTCATATTAATAAACTCATGGATTTGGAGTTAGATATGCGCAAAAACCTACCTATTACTGATAAAGAGCTGCTATTAGATCCTAATAAGCCACTTATTTCAGTCACGGATATTAAGGGACGCATCACCGACTGCAATGAAGCATTTATTAATATCAGTGGATTTACCAAAGATGAACTACTCAATCAGCCTCACAACATTGTCAGGCATCCGGATATGCCTACCGCTGCTTTTGAAGTGATGTGGGAGTACTTAAAAGCTGGAAAGCCGTGGATGGGGCTGGTTAAAAATCGCGCAAAATCAGGCGACTTCTATTGGGTCAATGCTTATGTCACACCTATTACAGATAAAGGAAAAGTTATAGGTTATGAATCTGTACGCTCTTGCCCATCGAGAGATGATATAGCGCGTGCAGAGAAGCTTTATGACTCATTGAATCAAGGGAAGAGTCTACGCTTTCGGTCCAAAGCTCTCTACCTTACTGCATTGTTTGTTCTTATTTCGTGTGGTACAGCATTAGTCAGCTATTTTGATAGTAATACCACGCTAGCTTTAGGCGTTCTGACTTTTATGTTTTTGTTTTTATTCGCTTCAGAAGTTTTTAAGCGTAAGACGCTGATAAAACATTTGAATGCTTTAATGATTAAGTCATTTAACCATCCGGTTGCGGTTGCGACTTATACTGATGATAGTTATGACATAGGTATGATCAAGGTAGGTATTTTGAGTGAACGCGCTCATATGGCGACAGTGCTTACGCGCATTGAAGATACGGCGTCGCGTGTTGCAAGCCAATCAAAACTCGGTAATACCGCCTCTACAAACGCCAAAAACCATATCTCTATGCAACAGCATGAAACTGACCAAGTGGCGGCAGCTATGCATGAGATGTCTGCTACTATTAATGAGGTATCCCAGCACGTCCAGGAGACAGCTAAACAGGCAGAGTCTTCTAATGAGATGGTACGTCAAGGTTTACAGGCTACAGTAACTTCTCGGGAGTCTATAGAGGTTTTAAGAAACTCTGTCCATCAGATAAGTCTTTCTGTCGGTGAGTTAGCTGAGGAGTCTTTTAAGATTGCACAAGCAGCACAGATGATAGAAAAAATAGCCGACCAAACAGATCTGCTTGCACTGAATGCCGCTATTGAGTCTGCTCGGGCAGGAGACAGCGGTAGGGGCTTTGCTGTTGTTGCTAATGAAGTGAGGGAATTGGCTAATCGAACACGTATCTCTACAAATGAGATACAACAAATAATTACCCAATTAACATCTCAGGCGAGAAACTCTGTTGCTATTGCTGATGCAGGTCGTAATGATGCTGATAAAGGCGTTAAGCAAGTAGTTGCTGCAGAGGAGACGCTTGCGTCGATATCTGAAGCGATTAGCAGGATCGCTTCTATGTCGTTACAGATGGCTGCGGCAGTTGAAGAGCAGGCTCATGTATCTGAAGATATTAGCCGCCAAGTCGTAAATATTTCAATGTTGGCGACTGATGGTCTGACTCAATCAGAGGATGCATTATCAACCATTAATCAGCTGCAAGCTATTTCAATGGAACTACATGAACTCGTGACTCGATTTAGAGCGGGTTAACCTAGCGAGCTTTGCCACACTTTCACTTGTTTCCTTCCATAATTTTTTGCAAGGTAAAGTGCTTGATCCGCTTTTCGATAGATATCTTCTAGTGACTGCTGTTGTTTTTCTTCTGCAGTGTATATTCCCATGCTGATGGTGCAGTGGATAATCTTTTTATTGTGGACGAGGGGTGAGTGTTCAATCTCATAACGAATTCTTTCGGCAATATTTAACACATCCACAGCATTAGTATTGAGCATGACAATCGCAAACTCCTCACCACCCATACGTCCAATTTTGTCAGTTGATCGTATGCGTTGACAGCATATTTTGACAACGTGTTTAATGACTTCATCGCCGGTTGGATGGCCATATTTATCATTGATCTCTTTAAAATTGTCTATATCGATAATAGCGAAACTAAAGCTTTGATTTATTTTTAATTGATTACGCCATTCATTGTTAGCGGCTTTCCATAGTGCGCCCCGATTCATTATCTGTGTCAGAGAGTCTGTATTGGCAGCTTTTTTGAGTTGAGCTTCCAACGCTATCCTTACTTCCATCTCTTTCTTTAAATTTGAATGCTCTTCCATAAGTCGAATATTTATTAAATGACTTTCGTTCCGATAGAAAGATCGAGAGTATTCAAGCCAGCAGGCGAAGGCACCGCAAATGATATAGGTGGATAGTAGACGTAATATAAATTCGGCAGGATAGTTGTAATGCTTGAATATCGGAGTGAAAAAGGCCGTGGCAATGATACAAAGGAGACCCGCTGCCCATACGGACCCAGCATAAAACAACTAATAGCCGGTCAAGTATAGACCCAAAGAACTTTGGAACCATGCTCACCGCCAGCGGTCGCTGTGTATGCATTCAGTTTTTGAGTAATTGTCTGTAGGATTTTAATGGCCACGCAGTTAACTCAATAAGAAAGGCTTCTAAAAAGTATAGCCTACTTCGTGTGTATTTTTCGTAGACAAAAAAAAGCCTAGCTAACAAGCTAGGCTGTTTTTAACAGTATGACCTTACTTCTGCATTGCTGCTAATGCCGCATTTAAAGTTGTGCTTGGGCGCATAACTTTTTTGACGGTTTCGCGTTTAGCATGGTAGTAACCATCTAGGTTAGCCGGTTGTCCTTGAACAGCTTTCAATTCAGAGATGATTTTCTCTTCATTGTCTGTCAGTGTTTTCGCTAACGGTGCAAACTCAGCTGCTAGAGCAGAATCTTCTGTTTGAGTGGCAACGGCTTGTGCCCAGTACATACCTAGGTAGAAATGGCTACCACGGTTATCTAACTCACCTGTGCGACGAGAAGGCGATTTGTTGTTTTCAAGCAGCTTGCCTGTAGCTTGATCCAACGTTTTAGATAGAATCGTAGCGCGTGGGTTCTGAGCCTTAATGCCCATATCTTCCAGAGATACGGCCAATGCCATGAACTCACCTAAAGAATCCCAACGTAAGTGGTTTTCTTCTTCTACTTGTTGTACATGTTTAGGTGCTGATCCGCCCGCACCTGTTTCGTACATGCCACCGCCATTTAACATTGGAACGATCGATAGCATTTTTGCTGAAGTACCTAATTCCATGATCGGGAATAGGTCAGTTAGGTAGTCACGTAACACGTTACCTGTTACAGAAATCGTGTCTTTACCACGAATCAAGCGTTCCATTGAGTAACGGATCGCTTTGTTGTAGTCCATGATAGGTAGTTCTAGACCGCTAGTGTCGTGCTCTTGCAGGTATGTAGCAACTTTCTTAGCCAGTTGCATATCATGTGGACGTTCATCATCTAACCAGAAAACAGCAGGCGTATTCGATTGACGTGCACGAGTAACTGCTAGCTTAACCCAGTCACGTACCGCTTCATCTTTAGTTTGGCATGCGCGCCAGATGTCACCTTGCTCCACTTCATGTTGCATTAGAACGTTGCCAGCTTCATCAACAACACGCATTGTGCCGTCTGCAGTCATTTCGAATGTTTTATCGTGCGAGCCGTATTCTTCTGCCTTTTTAGCCATTAGACCAACGTTTGGTACAGAACCCATGGTTGTTGGATCAAATGCACCATTTGTTTTACAGAAGTTGATCATCTCTTGGTAGATACGTGCATAAGTGCTTTCAGGCATTACAGCTTTAGTATCTTTTAGCTTTCCGTCAGGACCCCACATCTGACCAGAGGTACGGATCATTGCTGGCATAGACGCATCAACGATAACGTCACTAGGCACGTGTAAGTTCGTTACACCCTTAACAGAGTCAACCATGGCCAACTCAGGACGGTGCATATAGCAAGAGTGGATATCTTCAAGAATTTCTTGGCGTTTAGATTCTGGAAGTGTTTTGATTTTGTCATAAACACTGCCAAGACCGTTGTTCGGGTTAACGCCCAATTCTTTGAAAAGGTCACCATGTTTATCGAAGACTTCTTTGTAGAATACAGTTACTGCGTGACCGAAAACGATCGGGTGAGAAACCTTCATCATGGTTGCTTTAACGTGTAAAGACCACATAACGCCCGTTTCTTTTGCATCGTTTAGGCTTTCTTCGAAGAAGTTGCGTAATGCTTTACAGCTCATAAACATGCTGTCTAGAACTTCGCCTGCTTCAAGTGCAAGTTCTTTTTTAACTTCTACTTGGCCATCTTTAGAAACGAACTCAATACGTACATTTGTTGGTTTTTCAACGGTAATTGACTGTTCGCTTGAGAAGAAGTCGCCACCGCGCATGTAATCTG
>DAIRSP010000195.1:0-4380 GCA_036804365.1 Neptunomonas sp.
CGCAGGCTCATCTCACCTAGCAAGCGAGTCCGAGTTGACCAGCCTCATCACTGCGTCTAATTTCGATATTGAAGCGATCAATGATTGCACAGAAGAGGCGTTAATGTGGCGATTACGACAAGATGACAAAAAAGAAACAACCACAAAACCTGTGGTTTCGCCGAGTGATATTTTAGGCAGTAACTTTTCTACTATGGCCAAAAATCTGCAATTAAATTTGAGCCAAAATAAATTAAAAATTATAGAGCTATTAGCAAGAAAAATGTAAAGATCAACGAACGATTACAAACAGGCTGTCACATCGAAATACACGGTTTGATGTGTCGCATGCACCTTGCCTTTATTGAGTGCACGAATAATAAGCCTTTTCTCATCATAAATTCGCCCTCCCTGCTCCATTCTATCTTCAGACTCAACCTCCCAGCCTAAATGCTTATACGATCCCAAACCCCAAAGCACCGCCATCTCAATAGTCTGCAAAGAATGCACACCATCAGGGTGAACCACGATTGCCCCCTCTATATTTCTTCCTGTGCCACCAGTGATAGGTGCACTGAAACCCGAATGCTCGAATACAATTTCCTTTAGGCTTACGGACATAGCAATTCTCTTTTTATGTTCTTTATTTGAGCATAGCAGTGAATTTTACAATCGTGCGGAAAAATTCATCTTCGAGTATTGCGGCACATCAATAAAGAGTCTTAATGCAACGCAATGGCCACTCTTTGCAGTTCATGAATAATCTAATTGAATACTGAGGGGGAAACTTTCAATAACAGATCATGCAAGCTACTGGAATATATGTGAAAATCGTATCTATTAATTCGAATTAGATCGCCAATGAAGCCCTTTACACTCAGACCTTACCAACAAGAAGCTGTCGATAAGACGTTAGCTCATTTTCGTAAGACCGGTGATCCTGCCGTGATTGTCTTACCGACGGGTGCTGGTAAGAGCTTAGTTATTGCAGAGCTGGCTCGTCTAGCGCGCCGGAAAATTCTCGTTCTTGCGCATGTTAAAGAACTGGTTGAGCAGAATCATGAAAAATACAGCAGCTTTGGCTTAACAGCAGGTATTTACTCTGCAGGATTAGGTCTAAAACAAACTGAGCATCAAGTTACCTTTGCGAGTGTTCAATCGATCGCTAGAAACCTTGATCAGCTCAACTCTCCCTACTCTTTGCTCGTCATTGATGAGTGTCATCGATTAAGCGACGATGAAGAAAGCCAATATGCAAAAACCATCCAGCGACTGAAACAACTCAATCCTCAGTTAAAAGTCTTGGGATTAACCGCAACACCTTATCGCATGGGTGTGGGCTGGATTTATCAATTCCACTACCGTGGCATGGTACGTAGTGAAACAATTAAGCCCTTCTCCGACTGTATATACGAACTTCCGTTGCGTTATATGATCTCACAGGGCTATCTAACCCCTCCAAAATTGATTGATGCAACCATTGAACAGTATGACTTTTCAGCACTCACCGTTAACTCAAATGGCACATACGCGGAAAAAGAACTGAATCAACTACTCACGAAACACACCCGTGTGACCCGCTCTATAGTTTTACAAATCATAGAGATGAGTGAACAACGCCAAGGCGTGATGATTTTCGCTGCTACTGTTAAGCATGCTGAAGAGATTTTTAGCTACCTTCCGACAGGGCAGTCCGCCCTTATCACCGGCGATACAGAAGGGCCGCTTCGTGATCAAACCATTCAAGACTTCAAACAAAAACGGATCAAATTCCTTGTCAATGTATCAGTACTGACAACAGGATTTGATGCCCCCCATGTCGATTTCATTGCGATTTTAAGACCGACACAATCTTTAAGCCTATACCAACAAATTATCGGTCGAGGTCTGCGTTTAAGCCCCAATAAACAAGACTGTCTTGTTATTGACTATACAGGTAATAGTTTTGATCTCTATCACCCAGAGGTCGGCGAAGCCCGCCCCTCTTCTGACTCAACACCCGTGCAGGTATTTTGCCCACTGTGCGGCTTCGCCAATATCTTTTGGGGAAAAACTGATGAACACGGACACCTTATCGAGCACTTTGGAAGACGCTGCCAACACTTTGAACTCAATAACAACGGACAAAAGGTCCAATGTGATTTCAGATTCCGATTTAAGCCATGCCAGCATTGCGGCGCTGAAAATGATATAGCTGCCCGCGAATGTCATCAGTGTCATGAAATGATTATTGATCCTGATGATATGCTTAAAAAAGCCTTACAGCTTAAAGATGCTCTCGTATTAAGGTGCTGTGGAATGAGCTTTGAGAAAGATCAAACAACACTGAGAGTAAGTTATCATGACGAGGATGGTGAAACGTTGCGTGAAAGCTACAACTTTAGCTATAAAGCAGCACGAGACGCCTTTAATGAAGTGTTTAGTCATCGTATAACGAATCAAACCCCGAAAACATTCCATCAAATAGACGATGTGCTGAAGGCTTTACCCGTACTCAAACATCCCGATTTTGTTGTCGCACGCAAAAATGGAAAATTCTGGAAGATTCAAAGCAGAATATTTGATTACGAGGGGCGCTTTAGACGAGCGAATCAACTCGATTAGAAATCAACAGCAGTCCACTTGTGTTTCAGCAGACTGCTGCCAAAGCTTAGAGCGACAAATTACGATTACTTGCCTTCAGAAACTCTTTTTTAAGCTCTTCATAAGTATGAACAGCTGGAAACTGAGGAAACTCTTCGATCACATTTTTAGGTGCGTGAAATAGAATCCCTGCTTCAGCTTGCGTCAACATCGTGGTGTCATTGTAAGAATCACCCGTTGCAACCACTCGATAGTTTAGCAGTTGAAAAGCACGGACTGATTGACGTTTTGGGTCTTTTTGACGCAAGGTGTAATCAGTAATTCGACCATTCTCATCAACTTCGAGCTTATGGCAAAGTAAGGTAGGATAACCTAACTGCTTCATAAGCGGCGCTGCAAACTCATAAAAAGTATCGGACAAAATAACAACCTGGAAACGCTCGCGTAACCAGTCAATAAACTCGCGCGCGCCTTCCAACGGGGTTAGACGGCTTATAGTGTCTTGAATCTGCGGTAATGTTAACCCATGTTCATCTAAAATACGCAGGCGCTGTTTCATCAGCACATCGTAGTCCGGAATATCACGCGTTGTTGCTTTTAATTCTTCGATACCTGTTTCTTCTGCAAACGCTATCCAAATTTCAGGAATCAATACACCTTCTAGGTCAAGACAAGCCAGTTCCACTAACAATTCCTCCTACAAAACACTTGGCCAGCAGAAAACACGCTGCCCAAATTGAAAGTTAATTTTAAAAATCGGGTAATTCTTGATGCTGAAATAACTCATCAATTTCAGCACGCGTATTGCAATCAAGCACCTGACGAATCACATCTTTTGTTAAATGCGGCGCAAATAGATGAATAAAATCGTACATATATCCGCGCAGGAACGTCCCCTTACGGAAGCCAATTTTAGTCGTGCTCGGCTCAAATAGATGGCTTGCATCGATGGCGACTAGATCTTTATCTACTTCTGGTTCATACGCCATCGTCGCAACAATACCCACACCCAGATTTAAGCGCACGTAGGCCTTGATGACGTCAGAATCTACAGCGGTAAAAACCACCTTAGGCTCCAAACCTTCTTTAATAAATGCATCGTCTAATTTAGAACGGCCTGTAAAACCAAAAACATAAGTAACAATAGGGTATTCAGCAAGATCCTTTAACGTGAGCTTTGATACCTGTGTCAAAGGATGATCTTTAGGGACGATAACTGAACGATTCCAACGATAACATGGCATCATAATCAGATCGGTGAAGTGCGACATAGCTTCAGTAGCAATCGCAAAATCAACTGTACCATCCGCAGCCATTTCTGAAATTTGCATCGGTGTTCCTTGATGCATATGAAGAGAAACATCAGGATACGACTTGATAAACTCAGTAATCGTTTTAGGTAATGCATAGCGAGCTTGGGTATGCGTCGTCGCTACGGCAAGACTCCCTTTTTTCTCATCGCTGAACTCTTGTGCGACTTGTTTGATACTTTCTACTTTTTGAAGAATCTGACCTGCCACGTCCAATATAGCCTCTCCGGCCGGTGTGACACGTGTCAGATGTTTGCCACTGCGGGCAAACACTTCAACGCCTAATTCGTCTTCCAATAAACGTATCTGCTTACTGATTCCTGGTTGCGATGTATATAAGCTCTGAGCTGTCGCCGACACATTAAGATCATGCTTGGCAACTTCCCATATATACCGTAACTGCTGAAGCTTCATAACAGCCACCCAATCCGTTAATTAACAATCCCATTATTACAATCTTTGTTTATAACTGTAAAGAATAAGCAGTATACTCTAGACCTTAGATTCG
>DAIRSP010000196.1:0-4379 GCA_036804365.1 Neptunomonas sp.
GGTGTATTCGATACTACCATCAGGATGGATAATCTTACGAATACCCTCTGACGCTAGCGAAGTCTGCGCCAACACGAAGCTGAGGATCATAATCAACAGGGGTATAGGAGTCATATCTTTCCGTAAACTCAACTAAGAGAGCAACCATTAGCTTAACAGATACGTGGCAACTGCTCAGATACTAGCATATCCAAAATTCGCCGCGACCCAAATGCGGTTTTAACGACAACTCTCGGCTCAGCTAATAGCGCTTCACCGATGATTGCTGCATTTTTCCCACTCGGGTGAGCTCGCATTGCGTCAATCAACCCATTGGCAGAGTTTTCAGGCACCACGGCAATCAGGGTACCTTCATTTGCAAAGTAGAGCGGATTTAATCCCAGCACTTCACAAATACCTTTCACTTCTGGTCGAATAGGCACCTGCGCCTCTTCGATTTCTAAAGTCAGATTGGCCCGCTCAGCAAATTCATTTAACAGGGTTGCGACACCGCCACGAGTGGCATCACGCATTGCTCTGATATTAGGACAGGCATCCAGCATGACACTCACTAAACTGGCGAGTGACTGGCAATCGCTCTTCACATCAAGATTAAATGATAAATCACCGCGTGCATTCAAAATAGCGGTCCCGTGATCACCAACATAACCGCTGACGATCACTTTATCGGTAGCACAAATTTTTTCTGGCTTCAGCTCTACACCTTCTGGAATCACCCCGATGCCTGTCGTGTTGATATATACTTTATCGCCCTTACCTCTGGGTACCACTTTGGTGTCACCGGTAACGATTTGAACACCGGCCTCATCAGCCGCCTGTTTCATTGAGCACGCAATCAATTGAAGTGCATCTATCGACATCCCCTCTTCTAGAATGACCGAGCACGACAAATACAAGGGCTGGGCGCCACCGACCGCAAGATCATTAATCGTTCCATTGACCGCCAAAGATCCAATATCACCACCCGGAAAAAAAATAGGATCAACCACATAACTGTCTGTCGTAAAGGCCAATCTATCCCCGTAGGCCTGGAATAAGTGAAGTGGAATTCTGGCTTGATCATCAAGCGCATTGAGCTGTTCATTGGCAAAGGTTTTTACAAAAATTTGATCAATTAAATCACGCATAGCTTTACCGCCAGCGCCATGACTCATATTGATCTCAGCTAACCTTTGGAGCTTATCTATCACCTTGACCACCTTTCACTTTGACCACCTTGTCCCACTAAACATTATTCAGCGCAATGCGGCCATGCGCATAATAAGCACTGCAAGCACCTTCGGTTGATACCATTAAGGCTCCCATAGGGTGTTCGGGCGTACATTGCTTACCATAAGCAGCGCACTGAGAAGGCTTTAACTTTCCGATCAGCACCTCTCCACAGGCGCAGTTCTCCTCATCGAGGATGTGTTGATGAAGCAACTCAAACTGCTGCTCCACATCGAACGCGGCATAAGCCGGCTTCATTTTTACCCCAGAGTCTGGAATATCCCCTAACCCTCGCCATTCACAGCTTTCTCTGGATTCAAAAACTTGAGTCATCGCTTGAAGCGCCTGTTTATTACCTTCCGACAACACTAAGCGACTGTATTGATTCTCTACCTCAGAGCGCCCTTCGGCAATCTGGCTCAGCAACATTACGATCGCTTGCAAAATATCTACAGGCTCAAAACCTGAGATAACGAAGGGCTTCGCATATTGCTCTGCGATGAACTCATAGGGCTGAGAACCAATAATCAAACTGACATGCCCTGGGCCTAAAAAGCCATCCAGAGTTAAATCGGGCTCAACTAAAATAGACTTCAGCGTTGGGACTATAGTGATATGGTTGCAAAAAAGAAAAAAGTTACTGATTTTCTCTTTTTCTGCCTGCAAGACCGTTAGCGCGGTACTCGGCATTGTGGTTTCAAAGCCCAAACCAAAAAAAACAACGCGCTTAGTCGGGATAGCTTTGGCTAATGCCAACGCATCCATTGGCGAATAGACGATTCGAATATCAGCGCCTTGTGCCTTCGCTTGCAACAAGCTGAACTCGGAACCCGGAACCCTTATGGCATCTCCAAAGGTGGCGAAGATCACCTGTTCCTGACGAGCAATATAAATACAGTCATCTACCACCCCTTTGGGTAACACACACACAGGGCACCCTGGGCCGTGCAAGAACTCGATATTTTTGGGGAGTAGCTGCTCTAATCCATAATGAAAAATAGAATGTGTATGCCCACCACACACCTCCATAATTTGGATTGGCTTAGTTCGCGTTGCAGCTATTTGATCAGCAAGTGCCGAGATTCTTCGAAGGAGCTGCTTAGCGATGATCGGATCACGAAACTCATCGAGGTATTTCAATATGACTCCTTAACCGCGTCATCCGAAAATGCCTCTAAACCGCTTAACAGCTCCAGTGTTTTTACGGCTTCATCTTCATCGATAACACTGATGGCAAATCCGACATGGATCAGTACCCAAGTCCCTATTAATGTGGAGATATCGGTTGCAGGTAAGACACAGGCCAAATTGATGACACGTTTGACACCTGAAATATCAACAACCCCGAGCGCATTCTCTCTGTCGACAATCTCAATAACACATCCAGGAATGCCTAAGCACATACAGTTCTCACTTTCTAAACAACTTTTATTTGATATTCTATCCGTCTGATTTTTAATGACATTTCATCAATAGAAGTTTGCATATATTGGCGTCTTTCTGAGATTAACCAACCAATCCACTCATCCATGCCTGCGCCATCTTTAGCTGAAACTTGGAAGACTTTAATCTCAGGATTGACCTGTTTGGCATATTGAATACACTGCTCAACATTAAAGTCCACATAAGGTAAAAGGTCGGTTTTATTGAGCAACATAACATCCGCAGCATGAAACATATCAGGATATTTAACCGGCTTATCCTCACCCTCTGTTACCGATAAAATCACCACTTTAAACTGCTCACCTAAATCGAAAGCGGCTGGACACACCAAATTCCCGACATTCTCAATAAATAGAACACCGTGATTTAAGCCCTGAAGTTTCTCAAGCGCATGACCAACCATGTGTGCATCTAGGTGACAACCTTTACCCGTGTTAATTTGAACAGCAGCCACACCTGTCTCGCGAATACGTTCAGCATCATTAGAGGTTTGTTGATCGCCTTCAATGACTGCTAATTCAAACTTGCCATCTATACGTTTGATCGTTTCAGTGAGTAATGAAGTTTTGCCCGACCCAGGACTCGAAACCAAATTGAGCGTAAATAGATTATGTTGGGCAAAGTAAGCTCTATTTCGCGATGCATATTGGTTGTTTTTACCTAATATATCCTGCTCAATTTCAACTAATCGTTTTGAGTCAACATGGTGAGAATGCCCCCCTACCGCTTCATGCTGCTCCGCTCCACAACCACAAACTGTACACATGTTATTCAACCTCTAGATTTTTTACTCTCAACTCATCGCCCTGTAACACGGTCAGTTGATAGCTGCCACAGCAGGGACAGGCATCGTAAAAATGTTTGATCGGTACCTCTTCCAAACAAGACTCGCATCTTGCTAAACCTGCTAATTCTATCAGTACAAGTTGCGTACCGGCTAAATGGCTACTTTGAACTGCAGCTGAAAAACTGAACTTAAGTGCCTCTATATCGACTGAGGATAATGGTCCCACCTCAACATAAACCTTAGAAACGCTATGAAAATGCTGAGTCTGAGCGGCTTGCTCGATGATGCGGACGATGTTGAGAGCGATCGTCATTTCATGCATGAAGACTTCCTAAGGTCAATTTTCACTTCAGTCACTTCTTAAATAAGCATAGCATGCGCTTTTAAGGACATGTGCCATTGAGATCAAGTAAATCATCATCTCACTTGAAGTGCAGTTTCAGACTTAATCTCTCGGAGTGCGAAATTAGAGTGGACTTGAGATATCCCCTCTAGCGGAAATACTTTCTCATTAAGAAAAAGATCATAGGCTTTAATATCTTTAACCATCACACGCAACACAAAATCTGCACTACCCGTCACTGCATAACACTGTAATACCTCTGGAGATAACCGCATCGCTTCTTCAAAGTTATGGGTGTGATCGACTGAGTGCCGGAGTAATGAAACCATCGCCAAAACACATAGGCCTTGATCCACTTTATCGGGATCAAGCAACGCAGCATACTTTCTAATAACACCCTGATCTTCTAGCGATTTCACCCGTCTCCAACAAGCAGCCGAAGAGAGACCAACCTGATCTGCTAACTCCTGATTACTGATTCGACCATCCGCTTGTAAGATACTTAAAATCTTACGATCAAATTTATCCATAAGACACACCTGGCAAATTGAAAGATATTTTCAAAGGCAAGAAGCAAGTGTCCATGTTCGAAATGAC
>DAIRSP010000197.1:0-4303 GCA_036804365.1 Neptunomonas sp.
TTCTTGCACTGCAAGCCTTTAAAGATCTTTTGAGAGGGCGCTCATTAGTGTTGAGATCTGTTGATCAGCAAGTTGCTTTACGATCTGCCTTCTATCAAGGCTTTCTCAACAATCTTTTTAACCCTAAAACCTTACTTTTCTATATGGCTCTTTTACCGCAGTTTCTGGTAGCTGGCTATTCACCACTTTTACAGTCGCTAATGATGGCGCTGATCCATTTCTGTATTGCCATGGTTTGGCAGGGTGGTTTGGTATTTGGAGTCAATCGAGCACGAAATGTTCTTTTAAGTAACAGCGTCATTCGAGTATTAGATGGTCTGAGTGGATCGGTCTATCTGCTGTTCGGTTGGCGGCTCATCTTTGGAGAGCGCACTTAACTATGCGTCTTGAGTTAAGGCTTTCACTCTTCTACTACACATTCTTCTCTCTGTTAGGGGTAGTGATGCCTTTTTGGGCCCCCTATCTCAGTCACGAGGGTTTTAACGCTGAAGAGATAGGACTCTTGTTGGGTGCGTTTCATCTTTCTAGGCTCTATGCCCCTAGCATATGGGGTTACATAGCCGATCGTCATATGGAACGTATGCGGGTCGTCAAACTGGGCGCACTATTGGCTGTTTTAGCCTTTATTCCAGTGTTATTTATTGAGGGTTTTTGGCCGTTACTGTTGGCAATGCTCTGCTTCTCATTTTTTTGGAATGCGATTTTGCCTCAATTTGAAGTGGTGACATTGAGCCATCTTGGTGAGAAGCGAGATCGCTACGGGAAAATTCGCTTGTGGGGATCTGTAGGATTCATAGCTGCAACGTTAATAGGCGGTGAGCTATTTATTGATGATCAGATTGAGTGGGTTCCCGTGGGGCTTTTATTGGTGTTAATCGCCATCTATTTTGCGACTTGGACGGTGCCCAAACCGGTGGCAGCACCTATTTCGTCTTCGGCTGAAGTCTCCGTTGCGATGGTAATGAAACGTCCGGAAGTGATTCAGTTTTTTGCGCTAATCTTTTTTGCACAACTGGCTCACGGGCCCTATAACGGTTTTTACACCCTTTTGCTGCAGCAAGAGGGGTACAGTGGATTATCCATCGGAATGTTGTGGTCCTTGGGTGTCTTGGCTGAGATAGCGATGTTCGCTGTACTGCACAAACTTTGGAATCGTTTCTCGTTGGTGAGTGTGTTTATTGCGAGTTTAATGTTGGCTGTATTGCGCTGGATTATGATGGCCACTTTGTCAGACTCACTTCTGATTATCATAGTGTCACAACTGCTTCATGCGGCCAGTTTTGCGGTACTGCATGCCAGTGGTATTCGTATTGTGCAGCAGCTCTTTCCTGCGGGAAGCGAGGGCAGGGCGCAGGCACTGCACTCTAGTCTTGGCTTTGGCTTGGGTGGCCTGTTTGGCTCAATCATTGCCGGTTATTTGTGGCACCACTTCGGTTCTGGTGTAAGTTTTATCTTTGCGGCAGTGGCCAGTCTGATCGCACTGATGTTGATATCCTTCGGTAAATTACCGGTAAAAGTGCAGCAAAATGGCTAAAAATGTTTTTTGCAGTGCGAAAATAAACACGTTATGCTGAAATCCTCAGGCTTCATTAAATTGGCTGGATGGAGATCATTATGAAAATCAGTGTAGATGTTGATTTAACTCCCGAAGAGTTTCGTCGTACCCTTGGGCTGCCCGATGTGTCCGAAATTCAAAAAGAGATGGTTGAACAGTTTAGGCAACAGATGCTCAATGGCGCTGATGGTTATGATGCTCTATCTCTGATGCAGCCTTATCTGAATTCAGGCCTCAATTCGATGGAAGCTATGCAAAAAGCTTTCTTTGGAATGATGACCAATAACACCAATGATAAAAATGATAAATAATTGTTGAGGTATTTTTGTGCGCATTCTTCGTAAATACACTAACCGCCGACTCTACGACACCTCTCGCAGCTGCTACGTTACCCTTGAAGATGTTAAACAGCTAGTTATGAATGGTGAGACATTTCAGGTTCAGGATTCTAAAACAGGACAGGATTTAACGCGCAACATTCTTCTGCAAATTATCTCTGAACAGGAGGCTGATGGCGGTGGCACTCTGCTGACAAATCAGGTTCTACAGCAACTGATCCGCTTCTATGGTGATAGCATGCAGGGCATGATGAGCCAGTATTTAGAGCAGAGCATCAGTGCATTTTTGGAACACCAAGATAGAATCCGTGATCAGATGGAGACAATGATGGGTGCCGCTAATCCATTAACAATGATGAATAAACTCACCGATCAGAACATGGCGTTTTGGAATATGTTTAATCCAGCGGGCAAGCAAGAGGGCGAGAAAGAGGAGAAATGACTTTTTTCACGTCTGGTTATTTTTAAAAGAGAGCTAATGCTCTCTTTTTTTTGCATGCTAATGCCATTTTATTGTTTTTCTATCGATCGTCTTTTTTGATCAGGCTGGAACCTAATTGCGTAAATCGATCAAAATTTACAAGGACATTAAATTGAATCAGATACGTGGCATAGTTTTCGACTTAGATGGAACACTGGTTACATCTTCATTAGATTTTAACCTCATTCGTTCTGAGCTTGACTGCCCACCTGAAGTTGATCTGCTTAAGTATGTCGAAGGGCTTACATCGGAGCAGAAGATTAAAGCCGAAGGGATTATCCAAAAACATGAGCAAGAGGATGCCGAGCAATCCGAATGGCTTCCCGGTGCCCAACAGTTCGTTGAGCGTTGTATAGATTGTGAGATGCCATTGGCAATCTTAACGCGTAATTCTGAATACTCATCCAACAAAAAGATCGAAAAGAACAATATTCCTATCTCGCTCCTTTTTACCAGGGAAAACTCACTGCCCAAACCAAACCCGTGCGCGCTTCATGAGATCGCGGGATTATTCTCACTGCCTCATCAGTCTATTTTGATGGTAGGTGACTATAAGTACGATCTTCAGGCTGGTCGGAATGCAAACATGCCTACCTGTTTGGTTAATTATGAGGGTGAGCCTGACTACCTCCATCTTGCAGACTATCGTTATTCAAGCTTTGTTCAGTTTCACAAAGAGTTTTTTACAGTGGGCTAAAGATGCTTGTTCTTTAACGATGCACATTTAATTGATTGAGTCGATGTTTTGAGGTTGCTTAGGTGAGCAAAAATTGGGCCATTAGATTACTGAGATAGATGTGCTTCAATGGCGTCGATGACGGTGCCACGGCAGCGATTACTGATAAAGGCACCGATGTGTCCAGCAGGAAGTGGCAGTTCTTGATAGGGTGTTTCTGGGTGAATAGCTGCTTTCAAAGCTTGGCTTGATGCGGACGGAACTAGATGGTCCTTGGCACCAAAGATATTCAATATGGGTGAACGGATGCTTTTCAGGTTGACGGCGTTAGAGTCGACATAAAATGATCCTTGGATTAGCCCATTCCCTTTGAAAAACGTCTCAGCGAACTCAATAGCCGCTCGACCCGCTAAATCAGGACTGTCATTGATCCACTGCTCCATACGAATATACAGCTCGGCACTGGTCGAGTCTTTGATTGAACGACTCAAGCCCATCTCTTTTACGACGCCCAGTTGCAGAGGCTTGAGTGCGGCGTAGATCTGATTGAGAAAATCTCCTGGAAGATTTCCATAGGCTTTGACCAGCTGCTCAATGTCCGTTTCTTTAACCATTTCGCTAAGCGTAAATCCCTCGACATCTGTATCGACAGGGGTAACCAAGGTCACAAGTTTACGAACAGATTCGGGATGTAAGCTTGCATAGGCAAGAGAGAATACACCCCCTTGGCATATTCCCATCAGATCGATTTGATCAAAACCAGAACGATCAATGACACACTTTACGATGCTGTCTAAGTAGTCGCCGATGTAGTCATCTAAACCAAGATGTCGATCACACAGATCGGGATAGCCCCAATCGATCAGATAGATGTCACGACCTTTAGCTCGTAAGTCTTGAACAAGGGAGCGATCAGGCGCTAGATCAAGAATGGTTGGCCGGTTAACCAGCGCGTAACAGATAATTAACGGTGGCTGTTTACGTCGACCTGATCTCTTAAAGTGCAGCAATCGCATCTTGTCGATGGTCAAAACCACTTCCGCGTTGAGTGATCGATCTTCTAGTGAAGGGAGTTCACTCAAAACAGACAGTGCATTGGCTAACTCTTTTTGTGAGTTGAGGATCGCTTTGTTGAAACGGTTAGCCATTGCTACGATCGCCTGATTCCAAGGCAGAAATCCGCTTTTCTGAGGTTCGAATGCGCCTGCGCTGCTGATCGAGTTGTTCAATAAGAGTATCGATCTGATCAGGGG
>DAIRSP010000198.1:0-4242 GCA_036804365.1 Neptunomonas sp.
GGTTCTTAACAGATCCAATAATGCCTGGGCAGGATGCGGTATCTGTTTATCGTCTAAGCGTTTAACCTGACTACGGCATGAGTATCCAGTCGCAACTAATTTACCTTGATTAGCATTCGCATTGACTACTTCGGCCCAACTCAACTCATAGATTTTCTTAGAGGTTTCTAGATTATCGGCTTCATGCCCATATGTGCCTGACATGCCACAACAACCAACCGCCTGAATACTTAACTTCTGACCGAGGGCCGCATAGATGTTCTGCCATTGCTTTAGTGATCCGGCAGCTGAAGTTTTCTCGGTGCAGTGAGCCAGCAACTGATACTCTTTAGCCGGTAACCCTGCTGCAAGGCCTTTAAACTGATCTATTTGCCCAACTAACCACTCTTGAATTAATTGGACAGGTGGCAAAGCAGCAACGGCCTGCTGATACTCTTGACGATAGGTTAATGTCATTGAGGGGTCGACGCCGATCATCGGCACTTGTGTCGCAGCAATATCGTTTAACATCTGTGCATTTTTCTTAGCGGCTTTTTCAAATGCAGCCATAAAACCATGCACATGTAACGGCTTACCATTTGGCATAAAGGGAGCGAGCATGACGTAGAAACCGAGCTCTGATAACAGATCAATAAGATCCAACACCATCTGCGTTTCAAAATAACTCGTGAATGCATCTTGCACGATAACAACAGCCTTAGCGCGCTGCTCATCGGTTAAATTCTGGATCACCTCGACTGAGGCAAACTCTATACCGCGCTCTTTTAAACCCTGTACTAACGTGTGAGTGCAAATGGTTGGGCTATCAACCATACCCACAAACTGCTTAACGACTCGCTTAATCAGGGTGTTTTTCATCATCCAATTGTAAGGTGCGGGAAAGCGAGACAACGCAGGAATCATAAACTCCAAACTGCCCACCATATAATCTTTAGCCGGACGCAAATAGCGGCTGTAATAGACTTCGAGAAAACGTGCTCTAAAATCGGGAACATTCACTTTAATCGGACACTGCCCTACACAAGACTTACACGCTAAACAGCCCATCATGGCTTCATGTACTTCATTTGAGTAGTCGTATTCACCCCGTTTTTTCTTAAGCGTGTTCTTAATACGTGAAGGTAATGTCTTGATAAAGCTGGCTTTACGAGCCGCTTCACCCGCCGCAGCAACATCGACACCCTGTACTGCCATTAGCCGTAACCACTCACGTATTAACGACGAGCGACCTTTAGGTGAATGCATACGTTGACGTGTTCCCTTCCACGACGGGCACATCGCATCTTTAGGATCATAGTTATAGCAAGCACCATTACCATTACAGAACATAGCGGAATCGTAGGTATCACGTGTATTCGCAGGGATTTGACGATCTTGCTGGCCACGAGTGGCGACTTCATCAATCCTGAGCAGTTGCGCTCCCGTATCTATCGGTGTTGCGATTTTCCCCGGATTCAACTGATTACGCGGATCACAAGCAGCCTTGATGCGCTGCAACTCAATGTATAGATCCCCGAAGAAAGCAGGCGCGTATTCTGAACGTACACCTTTACCATGCTCGCCCCACAAAACGCCTTGGTATTTCTGAGTTAACGCCACGACTTGATCTGTAATCGCGCGCACAAGAGGCTCTTGGGCCTCATTTTTCATATCAATGGCTGGACGCACATGAAGAACTCCTGCGTCTACATGACCAAACATACCATAAGCTAAACCATGAGCATCTAGTGCCGCTCGGAACTCCATAATGTAATCCGCAAGATTCTCTGGCGGTACCGCGGTATCTTCCACAAACGGAATCGGACGCTCTTGACCTGCACCGTTACCGAGTAAACCAACGGATTTTTTGCGCATCCCCCAAATTTTATTGACATCTTCTGCGCCAAATACCGTGGTATATCCGAAACTTTTACCTGCCTGACCCGAAACACTTTTCAAATGCTCTTCAAGCTTAGCTACCTTCGCCCGCAGTTCATTTTCATCGTCTGCCGTATATTCAACTAAGTTAATACCGCGAATTTCAGGCTCACCATCGTAAACGGGGAAGAAATCTTGCACCGTATTCCAAACGATATCGTTCATTGCCAAGTTTAAAACTTTAGAGTCAACCGTCTCAATAGATGTTGGCCCCCAATCGGTCAAGGTTTTTGCATCCCGCAAGGAGCTTTCGAAGCTGTCATACTTGATATTTACTAATGCAGAAAACTTAGGGATAGGCAGGACATTTAATTTAGCCTCTGAGATAAAGGCCAGTGAACCTTCCCCACCACACAGAATCGAGTTGAGATTAAACCGTCCAGATTCATCATAAATGTGCGCTAAATCGTATCCCGTTAAACAACGATTTAACTTTGGAAACTTCGCCTCAATTTCATCTTTTTTCGTCAGGTGGATCTCATCTAAGATGCGATGCAGATCACCAATACGATCATCTCTATGCTTAATGCTCTCTAACTCAGCAGACTCTAACGGACGAGAGCTCCAGATACTGCCGTCCAAAAATACGCTAGTAAGCTCTAAAACATGATCTCGTGTCTTACCGTACATGCAGCTACCCTGACCGCTGGCGTCGGTATTAATCATTCCACCAACAGTAGCTCGGTTACTGGTCGATAATTCAGGCGCAAAAAACAAACCGAAGGGCTTTAGCGCTGCATTAAGTTGATCTTTAACAACGCCAGCCTGCACACGCACCCAACGCTCGGTCGCATTGATCTCTAAAATCCGATTCATGTGCTTAGAGACATCAACAATAAGACCATCAGTTAAGGATTGGCCGTTGGTTCCAGTCCCGCCCCCGCGTGGCGTTAACGTCACACCACTGAAGGCTGGATCAGATGAAAGCTGAGCAATCAGGACAAGATCTTCCTGTGTTTTTGGATATAAAACCCCTTGGGGTAACACCTGGTAGATACTGTTGTCTGTCGATAACACAATGCGGTTCGCATAATCTTGATTGAGTTCGCCACTAAAGCCTCGCTCTTTAAGTGATTCAATAAAAGATAAATATCGAGCTTGGGTCGTTTCAACAGTAGAGATGCGTGGGATCATGTTACTCGCCATTCATTGTGTTTAATGCGGCTATAATGCAAAATCTAAATTAATCAATCAAACGATAAACTTTTATAGATTAATTGATAATAATGAACAATCTTTCCTATCGTCATCTCAATGCTTTTATAGAAGTTGCGCGTCACGGAAGCTTTACCCATGCTGCAGAACATTTGCATGTTACTCAGTCGACACTGACAGCAACGATAAAGCAATTGGAAAGCCAAATAGAACTTCAACTATTTGACCGTACCACTCGTCGCGTTAATCTAACCGCCGAAGGTGAACGTTTTTATCCTGTTGCGGAGCGGCTTGTTTCTGATTTTGATACAGCCTTTGCAGACCTGCGTTCCAGCGCTTTGCAACAACAAGGGCACATCAGCATTTCGGCCTCCCCTTCGGTACTCAGTAGTTTATTACCTGTCGTGATTAAAGCGTATAAAGCGGATTATCCTAATGTCAGCATCTCACTACGCGAAGAAGGCGCAAGCAAAATTGAAGAATCAGTCATCAATAACCACGCTGACTTCGGTATTGGTGGTAACCATTCTGCGCACCCAGATTTACTCTATCAACCTATTCTCATTGACTACTACGGTGTAGTGATGCGCACCGATGACCCACTGTCCACCAGCGATCCTTCAGAACTTTGGAACGCGATTAGTCATAGAAATCTAGCAATGCTCTCTAAAGATAACGGTATAAGATTACAAATTGATGCTTATGTTAAGTCTGGCAGATTGCCCCTAAAGCAAGATCTATCTTTACTAGAGGCTTCTACGCCTGCCACACTCGCCTCACTGATTCGACACGGTATTGGAATAAGCGTCCTTCCGGCACTAGCTGCTTCGACACCAGCCTTTCACTCGCTACTTTTTATCCCCTTAACCGCGCCCTCTTTAAATAGAGAACTCTGCCTTATTACACGTAAAGGGCGCTCCATCAGCCCCGCTGGACAAGAGTTGTTTAACCGAACTCGCTCTTATTTCACAACGATCGACTTACCCGCGCATGTTGTGAACCTTTAATTGATAAACAGGTCCAAATCTTTATACTGTGGTTATTCACTTTTTACTGATTGCTTATGAAACAGCTTGCACACTATCTTTTATTAATCGTGTTTATGTTAACGGTGTCGTTACAGCCGTTGCAGGTGCATGCTATTTCATTGGATGCGGAACAGTCAGGACA
>DAIRSP010000199.1:0-4210 GCA_036804365.1 Neptunomonas sp.
GGTATTGGCGAAGTCTATATCATGTCGGAAGGCAACGAGAAATACGTAGCTCACGCGACCATGACCTACGCAATACCGGAGATGGATGCTTAATATGAGTTTGATCTGGCATAAGGCGATTGTCGATCTTGGGCATGGCATGAACATTTCGACCATGTTTGGTAAGCATGTCGATTCGCTTCAATCGAACCCAACCCTAGTGCTTTTGCACGAAGCGCTAGGGTCGATTGCAATGTGGAAAAATATTCCCGAGCAGTTAGCCCTAGCAACAGGCTGCGATGTTTTAGTCTATGAACGACGGGGTTATGGGGAGTCGACATTTATACCGTTACCTAGAGAGGATGATTATCTGATCGAAGAAGGAGAAGTATGGCTACCCAGACTGCTCGGTCAGCTAGGGTTGGATAACGTTATTTTAGTTGGCCATAGTGATGGTGGCTCGATCGCGCTCATTGGTGCAGCAGCAATGCCCGATAAAGTTCGCTGTATCGTTACCGAAGCCGCCCATATCTACATGGATCATTTAACCAAAGCGGGTATTGAGGCAGCGGTTGAACGCTATCATAATTCAGATTTACCTGAGCGATTGGCGCGTTATCATGGTGATAGAACCGATAATCTCTTTCGTGCCTGGCATGAAACTTGGCTAAGACCCGAGCGAAAGCCGATGAACTTTCGTCCTTGGTTATCGGGTATTCATTGCCCCGCTTTAGTGATTCAGGGCGAGCAAGATGAGTATGCAGTACCCGAACAGGTAACTGATATCTGTTCAGGTATAGGGGCGCGTGCAGAACCTCTGTTTATTGAAAAGTGTGGGCATGTGCCACACTTTGAACAACGAGAGATATTTTTAACAAAAACCAGTGCGTTTATTAAGCAACATCTAAACGATTAGCTTGTTGGACTAGGTCGGGTAAGCTGTCAGCACGCATTTTACTCATGACTCGTGCCCTATGAACCTCAACGGTCTTAGGGCTAATCCCAAGATCTTCCGCAATTTCACGGTTAGAGCGTCCGACAACCACTAAGCTCATGACCTCTTTTTCGCGTTTGCTCAGGGAATCATAATGCGTCCTAGCTTGCTTAAGGATATGGCTGTCCTTAAACATCTCTGTCGCTTTTTGTAGTCCTTGACCCACTAAACGCAGTAACACTTCATCATCAAAGGGTTTTTCGACAAAGTCTAATGCACCATTTTTCATGGCATTGACCGCCATCGGTATATCTCCGTGGCCGCTGATGACAATGATAGGCAATTTAAGGCCACGTTCGATCATGATTTGTTGTAGTGCTAAACCGTTGATCTCTGGCATACGAACATCGAGCAGCATACAGCCCATTTCGCCGTTGTAGCGATCTAAAAAATCATGTGCTGAACTAAAGCAAGCGACATGAAAATTATCGGATTCAAGTAACCATTTCATTGAATCTCTAAAGTCATTATCGTCATCGACAATGAAAACTGTTCCTGTTGCTCTTTGCGTCATTAATTTACCCTTACCGGTACTTTAAAATTAAATTGCGTGCCGGTTTTACCGTCGCTATCTGCCCAAAGCTGGCCGCCGTGGGTTTCTATAATTGTTTGAGAAATGGCCAGTCCCATTCCCAATCCTGTTGATTTAGAGGTCACAAAAGGTTCAAACAATGTCGCTAAACCTTCCTCTGATATTCCATTACCTTCATCCTTTACGGATATGTAAATGTAATTATTAGCATATCGACTTGAAATAATAACCGGACGATAAGACTTTTCACAGTCGCTATAGGCTTCAATTGCATTTCTTACTAAATTTAACAGCACTTGCTCAATCTGAATTTTGTCGGCTAGTAGTTTGGGCTCTGTTGGATCTAGCTCGAACAGAAAGGTGATATTGTGGTCGGTTGCTTCTTGATTTAAAAAGCCAGCAACATCGATACAAGACTCATTAACCGAAAACTCTATGCGTTGGTAATCAGTTCTTTTAACAAAGCTACGCATCCTTTTAACAATTTCAGCAGCACGTTTTGCTTGTCGCGTGATCAACTGCATTGCTTGGCCGAGTTGTGCGATATTGTCTTCACTGTTGTGCTCTTCAAGCCTTCTGAGGCTACCACGGCAGTAGTTTAGGATAGCGGCTAACGGTTGATTAATCTCATGTGCTAAGCCTGTAGCCATTTCACCGACAGATAGCAGTCGTGACATGTGCGCCATCTCAAGTTGTTGTCGTTTGGCTTGTTCTTCTGCTTTGCGCTTCAGCGTAATATCCCGACCAATGATGGAATAGTATTCCACTTGCATGTTTTCGGTGCGGTTTCGATGCGCGATCACTTCACGAATTTCTGCAATGCGGTTGTGGGTTGTAGGCATATGCAGGGGAATGCTGCCATACCAAGTCCCATGCGCAGCAGCATGGTTCAGTGCGTCTTTCACTAGAGTTTGAAAGGTTTCATCACTAAACAGCTGGTCCAGGTAGAAGGTAACGAGGGTCTCTTTTTCTGTGCCCAGTGTTCGATAAGCTGACTCATTCATATAGGTCAGCTGTAAGGAATCATGCAGGCAGAACATGATCATATCACTGGAGGCTTCAACCACTCGAGCCAGTCGTCTGATCGCTTGTTGAGCCATCTCTTTTTCAGTTACATCTCGGGAAACGCAAATGATTTCAACTGGTTGGCCGCTTTTGTCGCGAATGGTTCTACTGGTGGTTTCTAGCCAAATATAGTGGCCATCTTTATGCCGATACCGGTAGGTGTTGGTATACATGCCTCGGCGGTAGCGAACCGTATCCGCCCGTTTTTTAAGATTATCAGCATCTTCTGGATGGAAGAGGTCATAACCGCTAGTGCCGATAATTTCTGCTACGCTGTAACCAAGGATGCGTTCAACCGCTGGGTTTACATCAATGTAGGTCCACTCTGCCGTCGCTGAGTGGCGAGAGATCATATCGGTTGATTGCTCTGCAAGTAGTCGATATCTGTCCGCTTCTTCACGGTAGTCTTCCAGTGTTGGGTGGACCGATTTCGGCATAGCGGTATCCTTAAATGCTCATGTCTTGCCTAAAATTAACGCATATTATGACTTTAGGCTAACTTGTGTAATAAGGGAAATTGCGTATCATAAAAAGAAGTAGGGGTTTTTGCTTATTTTTAAGGTGCTCATAAACGGACGCTATCTGAGCAAAACCTTGGGATGTTCATAACTCAACAATGAGTGAAGGAAGATAATGATCAACAATAATCACAATCCTTATATTATGGGTCTGGATAAAAATCCGGCCAACTACGCTGCGCTAAGCCCTCTTTCATTTATCCAGCGCTCTGCTTCAGTTTATCCGAATCACCTGGCTGTGGTTCATCAGACAACGCGCCGGTCTTGGTCAGAGGTTTATACTCGCACCAAGAAATTAGCGAGTGCATTGGCCAAGCATGGCGTAGGCAAGGGCGATACGGTGGCGGTTGTTGCTCCGAACTTACCCGAAGTCTTCGAAGCTCACTTTGGCGTACCCATGGCCGGTGCCGTGCTGAATGCTGTTAATATACGTCTGGATGCGGAAGCGATAGCCTTTATCCTTCAGCACGGTGAAGCGAAAGTGGTGATTGTTGATCGTGAGTTCTCTGAAGTGGTTTCACGCGCAATTAAAATGGTTCCTCACAAGCCGTTGGTGATTGATATTGATGATCCTTACTATGAAGGTGGGGAACTCATTGGCTCCATGGATTATGAGGCTTTTATTGCTGAGGGTGATGAGAACTTTGATTGGTCGCTGCCAGCGGATGAATGGGATGCGATTACCCTTAACTACACCTCAGGAACGACAGGTAACCCGAAAGGGGTTGTGTATCACCATCGTGGAGCGTATCTAAACGCGATCAGTAACATTGTTTCCTGGGACATGGGTATTCATCCGGTGTACCTTTGGACGCTGCCAATGTTCCACTGCAATGGCTGGTGTTTCCCTTGGAGTATTGCTGCCGCTGCCGGTGTGAGCGTTTGTTTACGCCATGTTCGTGCTGATGATATTTACGATGCGATTAAAACCGAGAAGGTTAACCATTTCTGCGGAGCACCTATCGTTCTTAATATGTTAAACAATGCGCCAGATTCCATGAAAGAGGACATAAACCATCAAGTTAAAGTCATGACGGCAGGTGCAGCGCCACCGGCTGCGGTGATTCAAGGCATGGAAGAGATGGGTATTAAGGTGACCCATGTTTATGGGTTAACTGAAAC
>DAIRSP010000200.1:0-4195 GCA_036804365.1 Neptunomonas sp.
GCCGCCAATTGTGTAGGCGCATGTATTGATAGCATGGCATCAACACTTTGATCTTTCGCTAAAATACTTAACACCTGTCCAAATCGTTCCGGCGTAGCATCCGCATTAAGATCGATAGGATTACGACCATTCCACCCTGTTGGCATACAGGTTTTGAGCTGAGCAATCGTGTCTGCACTTAAACAGGCTAACTCACCACCACTCTTCAACAATCTATCCGTTGCTAATGCATTTGGCCCCATTCCATTACACACAATGGCTAAGCGTTCCCCTCTTAGGGGCTTCATTCGAGTAAGTGTTTCTAGCGCGTTAAAAAGTTGGTCAGAGGTATCAACACGTACTACACCGGCACGTCGCAACGCCGCATCGTAGACCACATCCTCATCTGGGATACCCGGCGTTGTACTCTTCTTTAAACCACCGTCTGTCACAATATCCGATTTAAGCACCAGCACCAGTTTGTTTCTCGACGCTGAACGAAGTGCCGAAATAAAGTTTCTAGCAGATGCACTAATATTGTGAAGTTGCAGCAAAATGGCATGGGTATGAGGATCTTTAGCGACATAATCAATCACAGAGGGAAGATCAACATCAACGCTGTCACCCAATGTTAGAAAGTGAGAGAAACCAATCTCCTGACCGTTAGCCCAATCGATCATCGCCGTGCCTAAAATTCCCGACTGCCCGATATAAGCCACCTTGCCCTTTTGAATATTAATATGCGAGTAGCTTGCATTCATATTTGAACCCGGCACCAGCAAGCCCATGCAGTCAGGTCCCAATATTCTTATACCGTAAGGTTTAGCAGCTTCTTTAACAGCTTCACTTAAGGTCACCGCCGTTGGGGTATCTTTGATCGAAAGACCACCCGTTAATATCAACGCAGCTTTAACCATGTGAGCACCAAGCTTACGAATGATATCAGGGACACTTTCAGGTGGAGAACAGATCACCGCTAAATCCGGCATTTCTGGCAGTTCTGCGATCCCTCTATAGCATGGCACGCCATAGACATCGGCGTAGTTTTCTGGGTTAACCGTCATTAATAAGCCGGGGAACTGACTATCAAGCAAGTTTTTTACAACAATACCTCCCATGCTCCCGCTTTTTTCTGATGCACCAAAAACCGCAATCGATTTCGGTTTAAAAAAACGCTTAAGGTATTTCGTACCCATAACCTATCTCCAACTCTTAACACACTGTTTAGCGCAGCTAATCTATAGATAAATCATACTACGGAATCCACCATTACGCAGTTGCAAAAAGCAAAATGCCCAATAAAATTAAGACCTAGATCAACAAAAATACAAAGTTTATCGCAAGCGCAAAATCTTGGTAAATGAACGACTTATCGCCTATGAAAATAATTTCCTCATAAACCCTTTCATACAGTTTAGACAAACTTAAGCAGATTGATATTTTTTCAAGATTTACCTCATTTAAGCTCAATATATTTCAATTTACAGCCATGCAATCCACTGCTAAATGTTTTATAGGGATAAACATTAAATCCTAACCCTTATTGAGGGGCATTCAGTCGTTAGGAGTCTAGTTATGGCAAAAATGATAATCAGCGATGATTCTCTAGATGATGTTGACAGCTTTGAAATAGAAGAGATTGATGAGATTGGCTTTATTAGTTCGCAAAAAAACACACGCCGCAATGTCCGTAAAAACATTGAAGATATGCTTGAAGCACGTGAACTTCAACGAAGTATAAAAGATTTATTTGATGATGACTTTTGATCACCGTCTTCGTGTGACTAAGGCAGAGCTTATGCATTTCCATAAGCTCAAATCTGTTCACACAGATCAATTTTCCGCTTAATAAATATCTAAGTGGTTTTTCAATAACTTTGATTTAAAAAATCAATTTCTCGTTCCGTATTTTTCCGATATATATTCGCGCAAATGCCGCCATGCAAAGAACTGTATGCTGCATTATTGAATGATCAAGCTAATCCCTACAATAGACTTTAAAGGCGTAGAGACAAGGTTAATGAGCACCAAAATACGTGTAGAAAAAATCCAGACAGAGACAGACGATTGGGATGATTCTGAGTTCGACGAAGATGAGTTTAACAAACCCAAACGTCGTGGCTTATACAATGGCAAAAAGCGCAAAGAGATCGAAGATGTGCTTGAAGAGCGCCGTTTGAAACGTCAAATATCATATAACTATGATTACGACCTAGATATGCACGTGTAGAATAATTTCAACAGTGATGCTTTTTATAGACTACACTGATTAAAGTAATATCTGATCAATCCTTGATTTGATATTACTAAACAACCTCTCCAGTTCATTATATTCTCCAGCGAGTTTTTCTAACTGGGGTAGGTTGTTTAGACTTATTTTCGTTTGTATTACTCCGTGGTATCAAAAGCAAGCTTTAAGCCTAGTGCAACCATCACACCACCAGTTACACCCTGTATAACCTGTTCAATCTTGCCACCCACACCTACGCCCTTAAGCTTACATAAGATGAAGGTCAGTAAGCATAACCAAATCATGCCGATGGTGAAGTGAATCCCAGCGAGGGCCATTGATTGGAAAAGAGCACTCTGAGTCGGGTCAATAAATTGTGGTAAGAATGCCATATAGAAAATGACCGCTTTAGGGTTTAAAACATTAGATAATAGCCCTTCTCTAATCGACCGCCATATTTCAAATTGCTTAGCTTTGACCTGAACCGCTTCGACCGGTAATCGGCGTATAGAGCGCAGGCTCTGAACCCCTAGCCATATCAGATAAAGCGCACCGAGCATTTTCAATGCACTGAAGGCCCATGCGGATTGAAGAAGTATCATTGAAATACCTACGGCGGAGATAGCCGCATGGACGAATAATCCGCTACAGATCCCTAAACTGCTGACAACTCCATCCTTCCAACCACCACGACTGGTGTTACGTAGAACGAGTAACGTATCAACGCCCGGTGAGATGGTGAGTAGTGTGATAGCGACGAGAAAAGTCCAAAACTGTGCATCTGGCATACGAGATACTCGCTTAAATTTTTTGAAGAATTATACACCCTGATAGAAACTTGGGAATCGGGTTACTCTATTATTCCTAGGCTATGTTATAGTGCGCAACTTCGTTCATGGCAGGTACTTGATGATGGCGATTTCTCTTCAGGATCAGTTATTGAAAGCTGGACTGGCAAACAAACAACAAGCCAATAAAGTTAAAGCTCAAAAGCGCAAAGAGAGTAAACAGGGCACTAAAACGACAGTCAGTGATCCTAAGCAACTCGAACAAGTGCGCTTGGAAAAAGCAGCGCGTGATAAAGAACTCAACAAACAACGCGATGAGGAAAAAGGACGGAAAGCAGCCGAAGCTGAAGTGCGTCAGTTAATTGATCACCATAAAGTAAGAATAGGTGATAATGCTGAAACCCCATATCGATTTGTGGATGGTAAGCTAGTCAAAAATATCTATGTGACACCAGACATTTTGAACCAGCTCGCCCGTACTCAGCTTGCTATCTCTAAGTTAGACGACAGGTATCAGGTGATTCCTGCAGAAATAGCCGATCGAATAGAAGCGCGTCTTGAGGGTTATATAATAAGAATTAAGAAAGAGGAAAAGCCTGCAGAGGATGATCCTTATGCCGCTTACCAAGTACCTGACGATCTTATGTGGTAAATAGCGCGAGTTTAATCTGTTTTCTGATAACGCTTATGCAAAATAGAGACGCGCTTCACATAGGCTTGTGTTTCAGCAAAAGGCGGAATGCCGTTATACTTTTTAACGGCTTCAGGCCCAGCATTATAGGCAGCTACTGCACGTTTGATATCCCCGCCAAAGCGTTGCAGTAATCCTGCAAGATATTGCGTTCCGCCAAAAATATTCTGCTTAGCATCTAGTGCATTGCTGACGCCTAAATCCTTTGCGGTTCCAGGCATTAGCTGCATCAAACCTTGCGCACCCTGACTCGATATTGCGTCCGTTTTAAACGCTGACTCTGCGTGCATCACTGCACGAATTAACGCCGGATCAACCGCAAATGCACTGGCAGCGCGGTTTATTTCTGCCGTATATGCAGTCGTATTTAATTGAATGGAACTCCAGTTGATTTTTGATCGCGGGTTACAGGCAAAGCATGCAAACTTTAACGTTTGATATTCAATCCCTTGCCCTGGACGCTGATCCGAAAAGGTTAACACACCGTTTGATTGTCGGTATTTATAG
>DAIRSP010000201.1:0-4173 GCA_036804365.1 Neptunomonas sp.
GGCTGGTATATGATTTTTAAGGAACTTGGCTTTATGGATTACGTTACCGGACTGATGCCAAAGGGGTATGAAGGCGCAGGATTAATGCTTGCGATCGGTATAATGATGACACCAGGATTTTGGGTGTGGTCACGATTTAATAGAATCGTTGAACAAAAGCTAAACATTAAAGGCAATTACTACGAAGATAGCTACTACACGCAAGAAACAGATAAGATAAAAAAAGACCGAGCCTAAGCTCGGTCTTTTCTAAATAAGCTCAATTACAAGTTAGCGATACGATTTAGACCGGCAATCGCAGCAACACGATAAGCCTCTGCCATTGTCGGGTAGTTAAACGTGGTGTTCACGAAGTACTTAATCGTATTAGCTTCACCCTCTTGACGCATAATCGCTTGCCCAATGTGGACGATCTCAGAAGCTTGATCACCAAAGCAATGAATACCTAAAATAGCTAACGTCTCTCTATGGAACAGTATTTTAAGCATTCCAACCGGCTGACCAGAAATCTGCGCACGTGCAGTATCTTTAAAGAAAGCTTGGCCTACCTCATAAGGAACACGATCACGGGTGAGTTCCTCTTCGGTTTTACCTAAAGAGCTGATCTCAGGAATAGTGTAAATACCCGTTGGGACTTCATTAATGTAACGGAAGTAATCAGACCCCACTAAATCAGCAGCAGCAGAGCGGCCCTGATCCAACGCAGCCGAAGCTAAACTTGGCCAGCCAATGACATCACCTACCGCATAGATGTTATCTACTTCGGTTTTATAACTATTATTGACAGGCAATTGACCGCGACTGTTAGGCTTAAGACCTGTCACTTCAATATTCATATTGTCCGTGTTACCCGTCCGACCATTACACCATAAGAATGCATCAGCACGGATGCGCTTACCTGATTTCAGGTTCAATACTACACCGTGATCATCCCCAACAACGCTTTCATATTCTTCATTATGACGGATTTTTACAGCGGAATTACGCAGGTGATAGCTCAAAGCATCAGAAATTTCACCATCCAGGAATGAAAGTAAACGATCTTGTGTATCAATAAGGTCTACTTTGACACCTAGACCACTGAAGATAGAGCAATATTCAGATCCGATTACCCCTGCGCCATAAATAATCAGCGTTCGAGGCGTATGACTCAATTTAAGAATCGTATCGGAGTTATAGATTCGAGGGTGATCAAAGTCGATATCCGCTGGGCAATAAGGACGAGATCCTGTCGCCATTATAATATTCTTTGCCTTTAAGACCTCTTTACCCTTAGCATCACCTTGAACAATGACTGTATTTTTATCTTCAAACTCAGCACGACCAAAATACACATCAACGCGATTACGGGCGTAAAAGTTAGTCCGGAGCATCACTTGGTTTGACATCACCTTTTCTGCGCGCTTAAGCACTTTAGGAAATGAGAACCAACGCGGCTCACCGATATCACGGAACATTGGGTTAGTGTTGAATTCGATGATCTGCTTCACAGAGTGCCTTAAGGCTTTAGATGGAATCGTACCTTTATGTGTACAGTTACCACCTACGGTTTCTTGCTCTTCAACAACCGCTACATGAAGACCATGTTTGGCTGCGTTCATCGCCGCACCTTCCCCTGCTGGCCCAGAACCAATCACCACAACATCATAGTTATAGACAGCCATCAACTTCCCCTTAGTTCGTATTCTTATAAAATGTGTGATTGCGCTGCTACCTGATATGCATCAAAACTCATCAAATAGCCTCTCAAATAATCTACTACTTAGAGCGAGTCACTTCGTATGAAAGCTCATCTGCTTTAGCTAACTCGGCTATACGACGATTTTTCTCATCTTCATCTTCGCAAATAGACTTATCCCCACCGCAGATATCGCAAGCCGTATCCATACCGAGTGCAGCCATACCGCCACAAGATCCCGCTATCGGTTTACGTCCCAGTAAAACCCCAACCGACATAGCAATGATAATGCCCATTAATACTAGAAAAACAAATATAAACGTCTGCATAATTCCTCACTTCACCAAGCGCTGTTCAAAACCTGGTGTCATATACTCTTGAAAGCCTTGATTTGATTTTACAATAAAAAAGGCATCAATCTTATTCTTTACTGCAAAATCATAGGCACGCTCTTCACCCATGACCATAAAAGCGGTTGCTAGACCATCTGCCTCAGCACAGGTTGGCCTTAATACGGTCACTGATGCCAATTTATGAGCAATAGGCTTGCCCGTTGCTGGATCAATAGTGTGCGAATAGCGAATACCGTTTTCTTCGAAATAGTTTCGGTAATCACCTGAGGTAGCGATACCTGTATTACTAATAGAGATAATTTTCTCTACTGCACGCTCCCCAGAAACAGGACTCTCAATCGCAATACGCCATTCTGACTGGTTAGGTTTAAGACCGCTGGCTCTTAATTCCCCACCAATTTCAACGAGATAATCTTTTATACCATATTTTTCAAGCACAGAAGCTACTACGTCAACGCCGTAACCTTTTGCTATAGCAGAAAGGTCAACGTATAAGGCAGCTTGTTTCGTAATCGTTTTATTTTCGGCGTTAATTATTAACTGATGATAGCCTACTCGACGGCGCTGCTTCGCAATCTCATCGTCTGACGGGGCTTTAATAACTCGGCCATCGGGGCCAAACCCCCACAAATTGACTAAAGGACCCACGGTCACATCAAAGGAGCCAGCGCTTCGCTCACTAATACTTTGTGACATAGACAATACATAGCGCAGGGCGTCCGACACAGTCACAGAGGAGCCAGCCGGTAACTGGTTAAAGAGTGAAAGCTCAGAGTCCTTAATATAGGTCGACATAATCTGATTCACTTCTTTAAGGGAAAGAGTGATATCAGATTGAATTTTTTGAATTTCAGCGTCTGGCTTATCTACCCATTTAATCGTAAAGGTAGTACCCATGGTCATGCCAGAGTAGGTAATTATTTCTGTTTGTTTCTGCTCACTACATCCCACCAGAAACAAAAAGGCCAGCAGCAAAGCTGCCGGCCAATTCGGGATACGTTTCAAGGCATCCATCAATACTTAACCACCAAAGTCATCTAAGAAGATGTTCTCACGCTCAACACCCAGATCAAGAAGCATCTGGATAACGGCAGCGTTCATCATTGGAGGTCCACACATATAGTATTCACAATCTTCAGGCGCTTCATGATCCTTCAGATAATTTTCATACAATACGTTATGGATAAAGCCAGTCATACCATCCCAGTTATCTTCTGGTTGAGGATCAGACAAGGCCAAGTGCCACTCAAAGTTTGGATTCTCAGCAGCAAGTTGATCGTACTCTTCGTTATAGAAACACTCACGAAGTGAACGAGCACCATACCAGAAAGAGATTTTACGCTTAGAGTTCAAACGCTTCAGCTGGTCAAAGATATGCGAGCGCATTGGCGCCATACCCGCACCACCACCGATAAACACCATCTCGTTGTCAGTATCTTTTGCAAAGAACTCACCAAACGGTCCGTATACAGTGATCTTATCACCTGGTTTCAAACTGAAGACGTAAGATGACATTTGACCTGGCGGCAAATCATCTTTACCTGGCGGTGGAGACGCGATACGAATGTTAAATTTAACAACGCCACGCTCTTCTGGGTAGTTCGCCATAGAGTAAGCACGAATCACAGGTTCAGTTACCTTAGAGACATACTTCCATTGGTTAAACTTATCCCAATCGCCACGATATTCTTTCTCAATATCAAAGTCTTTATAGTGAACTTCATGCGGTGGGCATTCCAACTGAACATAGCCACCCGCACGGAAGTCTACGTTTTCACCTTCCGGTAAACGCAGCGTCAGCTCTTTGATGAAAGTCGCTACGTTAGGGTTAGATTCAACCGTACATTCCCACTTTTTAACACCAAAGATTTCGTCTTCTAGCTCGATATGCATGTCTTGTTTAACAGCAACTTGACATGATAGACGCCAGCCATCTTTAGCTTCACGCATTGTAAAATGAGATTCTTCAGTTGGCAGCATAGATCCGCCCCCTTCTAGAACCTGACACTTACATTGCGCACATGTACCACCACCACCGCACGCAGAAGGTACGAATACACCAGCACCCGCTAGGGTCTGAAGTAATTTACCACCTGCAGGAACAGTGATAGATTTTTCTGGGTCTTCGTTGATGTGAATCGT
>DAIRSP010000202.1:0-4146 GCA_036804365.1 Neptunomonas sp.
CTGGGTCTTGCCAAATAAGTGATTCTTGCGGTACTTCTGGGCCGATGTAACGAGCTTTTGGCCCCATATCACGGTGCGTTAACTTAAACCAAGCGCGGGCGAACACTTCCGAGAAGTAAGCCGGATCTTGGTAGAAACGCTCAGAAATCTTGCGATATTCTGGGTCCATTTTCATCGCCATGTCAGCATCCGTCATTATCGGATTGTGGCGAATGCTAGCGTCTTCAACATCAACCGGTTTGTCTTCCTCTTTGATATTGATCGGTTCCCACTGCCAAGCACCGGCTGGGCTCTTTTTGAGTTCCCATTCGTAGTTGAGTAGCAGTTGGAAATAGCCGTTATCCCATTGGGTTGGGTGAGTCGTCCAAGCGCCTTCAATACCGCTGGTGACAGTATCTCGACCTACACCACGTTGAGTTTTGTTCAACCAACCAAAACCTTGATCTTCGATATTGGCGCCTTCTGGCTCTGCGCCTAGTTGCGCGGCATTGCCATTACCATGCGCTTTACCGACGGTGTGGCCGCCTGCTGTCAGCGCTACGGTTTCTTCATCATTCATCGCCATACGTTCAAATGTCACACGTACGTCGCGAGCAGTTTTTAGCGGGTCTGGCTTGCCATCAACCCCTTCTGGGTTTACGTAGATCAAGCCCATCATCACTGCGGCTAGTGGGTTTGCTAGATCGCGTTCGCCGGAGTAACGGCTGCCTTCTGAACCACTTGGTGCTAACCACTCTTTTTCTGCGCCCCAGTAAGTGTCTTTTTCTGGGTGCCAAATATCTGCACGACCAAAACCAAAGCCAAATGTTTTTAGTCCCATTGATTCATAAGCAATTGTACCCGCGTAAGCAATTAGGTCAGCCCAGCTGAGTTTGTTGCCATATTTTCTTTTGATAGGCCACAGCAAGCGACGTGCCTTATCAAGGTTGGCGTTATCAGGCCATGAGTTCAGTGGCGCGAAGCGTTGGCTACCGGTGCCTGCACCACCTCGTCCGTCTGCGATACGGTAAGTACCCGCGGCATGCCATGTCATACGGATCATCAAACCGCCATAGTGCCCCCAGTCTGCTGGCCACCATTCTTGGCTGGATGTCATGAGCGCGATGAGGTCTTTTTTAAGTGCGGCGAAATCAAGCGTTTTAACCGCTTCTTGATAGTTAAAGTTTTCGCCGAGCGGATTTGTTTTGCTATCGTGCTGATGCAAGATTTCTAAATTCAGTGACTTAGGCCACCACGACATGTTTGACATGCTTGTCTCTGTCGCACCACCATGCATAACAGGGCATTTATTCTGTGACATTAGCTTTCTCCTGATCGGTTACTTGATTCTTTGATTGTTCTCGTTCTTACAGTATTGATCATCTGTAATAACTATAAAAATCGTTTGTCTTTATAACATCGATAGATCTTTGCTATTGCCTAGCGTGCGCTTTTTCTTGGAATCTTACTACCCTTTCTATGGATCAAAAAAAAGGCAGCCAAATGGCTGCCTAAACTACTAAGGTCTTCGATGGGTGAGGTTTATGCGCTCGTCACTAAGCCGTGACGATCCATAATCTCCTCGATTTCAGGTAAGCTCGCTGGGTCATCAATCGTTGATGGAACCGAGTAGGTTGATCCATCCGCAATTTGACGCAGTAACTTACGCAGAATTTTGCCTGAACGTGTTTTAGGTAGGCGCTGTACAACAATCGCCTTACGGAAGCATGCAACAGCACCAATCTCTTTACGCACCATAGCGACCAGTTCAGCTTCGAGTTCAGCTTCGTCTAATTCAATCCCGTTTTTCAGCAAAACTAAGCCGATAGGCTGCTGGCCTTTGAGTGGATCGTTAACACAATAACACAGCACTCAGCAACGGCTGGATGGCCAGCAACAATCTCTTCCATTTCGCCAGTAGACAAGCGGTGACCGGCCACGTTAATTACATCATCGGTACGGCCCATGATAAAGACATAACCCTCTTCATCTTTGTATCCGCCATCACCTGTTGAGTAATAGCCAGGGAACTCGGTTAGGTAGCCCGTACGGAAACGCTCAAAATCACCCCATACCGTTGGCAAGCAGCTCGGCGGCAGTGGTAGCTTAATTGCGATATTGCCCTGCTCGCCTGCGGGTAATTCATTACCTTCAGAATCAACGATCTGTACGTTGAAGCCCGGCATCGGCAGTGTAGATGAACCCGGTTTTGGTTCTTTTAGTTCAATACCTGTCAGGTTACCGCAGATAGCCCAACCCGTTTCTGTTTGCCACCAGTGGTCAATCACTGGCTTACCGATGGTGTCTTTTGTCCAGTGGTAAGTAGGTGGATCTAAGCGCTCACCGGCCATAAAGATTGTTTTAAGTGCGGATAAGTCGTACGGCTTTAATAGCTCAGAGTCTGGGTCTTCTTTACGAATCGCACGGAACGCCGTCGGTGCAGCAAATAACGCCTTAACTTTGTACTCTTCGCAAACACGCCAGAAAGCACCGGCATCTGGAGTTTTAATTGGCTTACCTTCGTAAACCACGGTTGTGCAGCCTGCAAGTAATGGTGCATAAACAATGTAAGAGTGACCTACAACCCAACCCACATCGGAAGCTGCCCAGAATACTTCGCCCGCTTCCATGTTGTAGATGGCTTTCATGCTGTATTTCAGCGCAACCGCATGGCCACCGTTATCACGCACCACGCCTTTTGGCTTACCTGTAGTACCAGATGTGTAAAGAATATAGAGAGGATCTGTACCTTTTACGGCAACGCAATCTGCCGGTACAGCAGTCGCCATCGCTTCATTCCAGTCGATATCACGGCCAGCAATCATCTCTGCTTGTACTTGTGGACGCTGAAATACGATGCAGCTGCCCGGCTTGTGAGCTGATTTCTCAATCGCTTCATCTAGCATCGGCTTATATGGCAATACTTTGGCGATTTCGATACCGCATGATGCTGTAACAACCACTTTAGGTTCTGCATCATCAATACGCACAGCAAGTTCATGTGGAGCAAATCCACCAAATACTACTGAGTGAATTGCGCCTAAACGCGCAACAGCCAGCATGGCGATAACTGCTTCTGGAATCATCGGCATATAAATAACAACGCGATCCCCTTTCTCAACACCCTGCGCTTTTAATACACCCGCAAACTTAGCTACTTCATCACGAAGCTCTAAGTAGGTGTAACGCTTTTTAGTATTTGTTACGGGGGAGTCAAATAAAATCGCATCCTGATCAGCCCGGCCGTTTTCCACATGGTAATCGAGTGCGAGGTAAGCGGTATTTAGCTCACCATCTGCAAACCAGCGGAAAATCCCATTGTCGTCTTTACTCAAGATTGTTTCAGGTTTTTTAAACCATGCAATCGCGTCAGCTTTTTCACCCCAGAAGAGCTCTGGTGTTTCGATCGACTTCTTATATTCTGCTTGGTAGGACATAGCGCGGGCCCTTTTGCTTGTAAGTTAATATTCAGGACTACGTCTGACAGATCAATTATTCTTATTGTTGACACTTGACCTTATCAGAAGGCCCTACTTTACCCAATAAAGTAAGGGATTTAACTAAGACATAAGGCGAATAACGCTAATATTGTGCGGTTTCCGTGCAGAAACCTGTTTTAGATCAAAAGAGAAATATCCGGATTGTCGACAATGTGGCAAAGAAAATGCTTAGACAAGTTTTTCTTAGGCACAAAAAAACCGCCCGGAGGCGGTTTTCATGAGTATTCAAAGACGCTAATTAACGATCGTCTTGCTGTACAGGAATCGCGTTTTTTACGCCGGTTAAGACGTTACGAGCATGTAACTCATCATCAGTTGCACCAACGCCACCATCTGGTCGAGCATTTTCGAAATAGCAGAGTGTTGGCTTGTGGTTATTTGCTTCTTGCTCATCTAGCTGCACATAAGCTGCAATGATAAGCAGATCGCCTTTGCTAGCCTTATGGGCCGCAGCGCCATTTACGGAAATAATGCCGCTATTAGCTTCAGCACTGATTGCGTAAGTAGTAAAGCGTTCTCCATTATTAATGTTATAGATGTGGATCATCTCATATTCACGAATGCCAGATTGCTCCAACAAAACAGAATCGATCGCACACGAACCTTCATAGTGAAGTTCTGCATGTGTCACTGTAACACGGTGCAGTTTTGCTTTTAAAAATGTCTG
>DAIRSP010000203.1:0-4120 GCA_036804365.1 Neptunomonas sp.
TCGCGGATGAGTATCGCGTTGTCTGTTGGGATGCTCGTGGACATGGTACTCACGCTTATCGCCCTGATACAGAGATGAGCATTCCCAAAATGGCGGATGACCTCGACGAATTGCTAACTCACCTAAACATTTCTCAGGCAGTTTTAATCGGGCACTCAATGGGAGCACTCACCGCTTGGGAATATATCCGCCGCTACGGCCAAGACAAACTGGTCGGCCTTTGCGTGATTGACCAATCACCCAAACTTGTGACGACCGAGAATTGGCAGTTAGGTGTGTACAGTGACTTTGATGAGCCGGCTAATCAGGCGTTTTTAGCACTGCTCTCTCGTGATTTTTCAGAGGGGGTATTGCAGCTTATCGCAATGGGCCATAACCAACGCTCTAGAGAGAATTATGAAAACAATTCTCGTGGTTTCCAGATGATGCGGGAGCATCTAAATAAACTCCATGCAGCACTGCTTACAATCTGCTGGAAAAGCATTACCCAGCAAGATTACCGCGAACTTCTTCCCCACATTAAGATTCCAAGCCTATTAATTTATGGGGATCAAAGCCAATTTTATAGCCAAGCACTGGCCCAGTGGGTTTCTGAGAATACGCCTGTTTCCTCTTTATCTATCTACCCCAACTCCGATCATTCACCGCATATGTGGCACAAAGATCGTTTTATTTATGATCTTAAAAACTTTGCAGATACTTTGTGACTCCCTGTCCGTATCCTATAATACCCGCCAAATTATGAAGGCTGGACCGACTCCCGATGTTAAGTAATGTTCGTATCGTACTCATTAATACATTTCACGCAGGCAATATTGGCGCCGCAGCGCGTGCAATGAAAAACATGGGGCTCTCCCAGCTATGGTTAGTAGACCCGCTGGATTACCCCAGTGAGGAAGCCGTATCACGTGCAGCCGGTGCTAAAGATCTCCTTGAAAATGCACATGTCGTTTCAACATTGCATGAAGCCATAGAAGATTGCCAACTAGTTATCGGTACTAGTGCTCGTACTCGCACCTTTGATCTTCCGATTCTAGATGCCCGTCGTTGTGCCGAAAAAGTGGTGGCTGAAGCAACGCAGGGAGAAATAGCACTGGTTTTTGGGCGTGAAACTATGGGCTTATTGAATGAGGAGTTACAGTTGTGTAACTTCCATGTTTATATTCCTGCCAACCCTGAATATCCGGTACTCAACGTAGCTCAAGCAATACAGTTGCTCTGTTACGAAATTTGGATGGCAGCTCAGGTACCGGTTGTACAGAATAGCGAGTGTGAATACCCTCGACACAAAGAGATGGATCTATTTTACGAACATCTTGAAACTGTATTACGCGAAACCAATTTCATTATTCCTCAACATGAAGGTCGGGCGATGACAAAGCTTAAACGTTACTTTAATCGCACTCGTCCTGAAAAAGCTGAATTAGGTATGCTGCGCGGCATTCTTAGCTCTGTTCAGGAAACGATGCAACGTTTATCCGCGACTGATAAAAAGGATTAGCCATTATGCATACCGATTTAAAAACCCTGAGAGAAGATGCACGCCGTTTACAAGAAGGTATCGATGCAGTCGCCGCTGAAATGTCAGCCTATGAAAACAATCTTGCGGGCGTTCAGGCCTGTGCGTTAACGATCCAAAAATGTGCACGCATCGCAGGTAATAATCGTGTTGCTGCTCTCGCCGCACGCGACCAGCGTAAAGTGATGGAAGAGCTTGAAACGGCCGCCAATGAATTGGTTGAGCTATTAAAACGATGAGTAAAAACTTGCCTCTCGGCGGCATGAGTGCCGAACAGTTTTTAAGTGAATACTGGCAAAAGAAACCGCTACTTATTCGTAACGCATTTCCGGATTTTGAGCCTCCTGTAGAAGGCGATGACCTCGCTGGACTCGCTTGCGAAGCGCTAGTCGAATCCCGCTTAGTGATTCAGAATCCTGAGAACAACGATTGGAATCTTGAGCAAGGTCCATTCCCTGAGGAGCGCTTTGCTACGCTACCTCCATCGCACTGGACTTTACTCGTCCAAGCGGTTGATCACTGGGTGCCAGAAGCAAACGCTCTACTAGACCAATTCCGTTTTATCCCGAGCTGGCGCATTGATGATCTTATGATTAGCTATGCAACACAGGGCGGTGGTGTTGGGCCTCATTACGACAATTACGATGTCTTTTTACTGCAAACCAGTGGTCAACGCCGCTGGGAAGTCGGCGGACTCTTCGGAGAAGACTCACCTCGCCGTGATGACACACCAGTAATGATTTTACCCGAGTGGAATGCCGAAGATACATTTGAGCTGAACCCAGGCGATATGCTCTATCTGCCACCTAGAGTGGGGCATAATGGTATCGCGACAACAGATGACTGCATCACCTACTCTATCGGTTTCAGAGCGCCTTCCCATGCGGATATTTTGCGCCAGTTCACGGACCATGTAGGCGAACAGCTCAAAAGCGAGACTCGCTATACCGATCCTGAACTGACATTACAATCCAGTCCGAGTGAAATCACTGACGCTGCATTTGAGAAAGTTCGTCATATTTTAAGCCAATATATTAATCAGCCTGATCTATTAGAGGATTGGTTTGGTCAGTTTATGACTGAGCAAAAATACGCTGAGCAAGCTGACAATGACATTGAAGATCCATTAATACCTGAACAGGTAAAAGAGTATCTCAATGATGGCGGCTTAATTATGCGTTCTGAAGGGAGTCGTTTCGCATACCGACATAAACAAGGTGAATCTTATATCCTTTATGTCAATGGCCAAGCCTGTGAAGTCAGTGAATCACAGGGCTCTTTTGTCAAAGCGCTGTGCGACAAATCAGCTATCGGCGTGCGTGAGATACGAAGTACTGAAGCATTAGAGATTGTCACAGAGTTACTCAATCTCGATGCTTTAAGCAGCGAATCTGAAGAGTAAGGACCTATCACCCGCGAGGAGCCTTCAGTGCTCCTCGCATCCAATCAAATTCAGCGACTATGCAGACTCAGACACGATCTTTCGCAGCCATTGATGCGCACGATTGAGTTGTAATAAGGGACTCCATGCCATTTTCAAATCAAATGAGGCGATCGGAAAAGGTGGCTCTTTTATCACTAAACGTGGATTACCTCTCTGCGCCATAGCCGCCCGAGTAGGAATAGTCACAATCAGCCCTTTTTGCTCGGCCAATAAGGCTGCAGACTGATAGTGGCGGGTAAATACTGAGATATGACGTTTGTGTCCAATTTTCAATAACGCTTCATCCACCCAACCTAATCTATTTGTATCCTTGGGTGTAATCCCCATACCGGCGCCCATCCCTGTTTTACTTACCCAAACATGGTTGGCTTCCAGATAAGCTTCTAATGTAAAGTCGTCAGCCACCGGATTATCGACACTCAATAAACAGGAGAAACTGTCGTTCCACAAGGTTTTCTGGTGGAAAGCCTGAGGCATACTATCGAAACGGTTAATGACTAGATCCACCTGTCCCTGTTCAACCTCCTGAAAGCTCATGTCACTGGGGGTTAAAATATCTAGCACCACTTTGGGCGCTTCTTGTGCAATGCGCTCTAATACCTTAGGTATGAGCGTAGATTCGCCATAATCGCTTGTCATAATGCGAAATACGCGCTCACTCGAAAGTGCATCAAACGAGGTCATAGGTTCAACCGTTTGCTCTATAGCGGCTAAGATATGCCTTATTTGTGGTTGTATTTCTAATGCCCTTTCCGTGGGCATCATCCCCTCGCTGGTTCTCACCAATAAGGGATCATTAAAGGTTTCTCTGAGCCGTCTTAGCCCATTACTCATCGCGGGCTGAGTGATTCCTAAAATACTCGCAGAGCGGGTTACATTTCGCTCTTTCAGTAACACATCTAGAAACACCAATAAGTTTAAATCGATATGCTCAAGGCTCATTTTCTTATAATACCTTTATAAATCAGATGATTAACACCTACATTCATTTTATGAATGTGCAAAATAACCATCATTTATTTCAATTATATAATAACTTTCCCTAGAATGGATTTCATCAGGTTTAAGACCGATTTAAATAAGTTTAATCACAGGAAGGACAGACCCATGTCAAATTACACTAAAGATATCGACGCTGTTGCTACATTAAAAGCAAC
>DAIRSP010000204.1:0-4095 GCA_036804365.1 Neptunomonas sp.
TTTGCACTCTTTTCCTTGAGTATGGGTATGGGCGTGCCCCTATTACTGATTGGTGCGTCGGCGGGTAAGTTGCTGCCCAAGGCAGGTCTTTGGATGGATGCCATTAAAGCTGGGTTTGGTGTAGCTTTGCTCTTAATGGCGATCTGGATGCTTTCACGCGTTGTTTCAACCGAAGTAACGATGGGGCTTACAGCGATTGTTTTAATTGTTGCGGCTATCTATATGCGTGCAATTGATCCGCTTGAGAAAGGTGTCAAAGGCTGGCACCGTTTTTGGAAAGGGATCGGTTTATTAATGCTTATCTACGGGGTCGCTTTACTAATAGGGCTATTTTCCGGCAGCCAAAATATCCTCTATCCACTAAAGGGCTTGGTGGGTAGTGTGCAATCAGCCGCTCAGTCATCTCAGCTAAGTTTTATTCGGGTTGCTTCGATACCTCAACTAGAGCCCGTATTAAAGGATGCAAAAGCCAAAGGTCGACCTGTCATGCTCGATTTTTATGCTGATTGGTGCATCTCATGTGTAGAGCTAGAGCATGTGACCTTTGCAGATTCAGGTGTTCAACAAGCCTTGTCTAACTTTGTGCGTGTAAAAGTGGATGTCACTGAAAATGATGCGGCTGCTATTGCCCTCAATAAAGCCTATAAGGTGATAGGTCCACCTGCGCTGATTTTTTATGACGCTAGCGGTAAGTTGCGTCCTGAAATGACCTTGGTTGGCGTTATTGAACCTAAGGATTTTTTAAAGAATTTAAGCTATCTGACTCAATAATAATCATAAATAAATGGTGTTACACCATATGGAGGAAAGCATGAACCGTAAGCTAATCGGCATAAGTCTGCTTTTAACAAGCGTCACGGCGTTTGCAGCGGATGCAGATAATGGAGCAGAAATTTACAATAGTGTAGAGATCGAGCGAACCATTAAAGGCGAGCACTATACAGATGCAAACTGTGAAACTTGTCATGAAGCGTCCTTCTATCAACGAGAAGATAGAAAAGTGACGAGCTATGCAAAATTGGAAGCCTTTGTAGAGGGCTGCAATACTAATATGAATGTCGGGTGGTTTCCTGAAGATGTATCCGATGTAGCTGCTTACTTAAATCGTGAGTATTATAAATTTGAGTAATCGGTAGAAAAGGCAGGTTGTTAACCTGCCTTTTTGTATGCCTTGCAATAAGTTTAGAAATGTAACTTACCCGTAATCCCAATCTGACGCGGTGCACCTAGCTGTGTATATTCTGCATCAGCGTAACCTGTTCTTGGGTCGTTACCGAAATAGAAACCACGGACAAAGTAATCTTCGTCAGTGAGGTTTTTACCCCATAGCGTTACGCTCCAGTCTTTGGTTTCATAACCGACACGGGCATTAAACAGGCGGTAGCTATCAGATAACTCATCATGGCTGTCGGAGAAATAGTAAGTATCTTTTCCTTCAACTTCTACGCCTGAAAACCAGCCCTGACCGTGGTCGAAATCAATACCAAGGGTGTAAGTGTAATTTGGTGATTGTGCCGCTTCACGGCCATCAAACGCTGCACTGCTGTCTTCAAGTTTTGTATTTAGGATGCCAATCGCGGCATTAAACGTAACGGCTTCAGAAGCTTGAAAACGCGCTTCTGCTTCAATACCGTAACTGTAAGCCTTGTCTGTGTTACCAACGAAATCTACAAAGCTTGTGCCGCCACCTGGATTAGTGATGGTGCGATAGCCTTTAATTTGTGCGTTTTCACGATCCTGATAGAAGAGAGCAATTTGGCTTTGGAGACGATTGTTGAGCCAATTACCTTTGGTACCCACTTCATAGTTCCATAGATATTCTGTATCGAACTCTTGTAGATCTGCGCTCAGGCTTGTGTCTGCATTTACGCCGCCGACCTTATAACCTCGTGATACTAAGCCATAGATCATAGTGTTTTGAGAGGCTGCATATTCAAGTGCTAGTTTGCCGCCGAGTAAAATATCATCTGGACTGGACGTAGAGCCATCGCTGTCACTGTACTCCGATGACACCTGCTCTAAGCGTAAACCATAAGAGAGGGTGTAGCGATCGGTCAATGCTGTATCTAGCTGACCATAGACAGAGTAGCGAGCGGTATCAAATTCGCTGGTGAAGTCGTTGCCCAAATAGGTGTACTGACGACGCAGGCTTGAGTTTCTATCGTAGAAGTAAACGCCTGAAACCCATTGGGTGCTGCCGTTAAATATCTCAGCTCCTGGTGCTGAAATTGCACGCATTTCGGCGGTTACAATGTCGTTGTTGCGTAAATAGTTATCAAAAGAAGTGTAGCCCCAGTCTTCGGTTGGGTCACTAGGATTAGGATAAAAGAAGGGATAAGTCCAGTCTTCGTCGTACCCGTATTCTGTGCTGCTTGATGAGTAGCTTAGCGAGCTTTCTAAGGTGTAAGCATCATTGCCAGACCAAGTGGACTTAATAGCAAATGCTCCCGTTTCTTGACGGTCATGGCCAGGCTCATCAGATAAGGTGATGCGATTATTATCCAGAGAAAAAGCATCGTATCCATTATCGATATTAGTGTAGAAGGCGGTCAGGTCTATCATATGATAGTCGCTAGCCGCGATGCGTAATTTACCCCGCAAGAAGGTTTCATCAATATTGTTAGTGTTATCTTTATTCAGATAGTCGTTTTCAATAAAACCATCACTCTTATTGCTTTGCATCGCTACACGGTAGCCAACACTCTCGTTAATAGCACCGCCGACGGCTGCTGTTAGACTACGGCTATTATAGTTGCCTAGCGTCGCTTCGATATCGCCTTGCGTGGTAGTTGTAGGGTCTTGGGAACGGATGTTGATTAATCCAGCGAGGGCGTTAGAACCGTATAGTGTGCCTTGCGGACCCCGTAAAACCTCAACTTGTTGTACATCCATCATGGTTGCAGCAGCACCGATGTTGCTCAAATCGATACCATCCATAATAACGCCAACAGATGGGTTGATCGGGCCGATAAACTGACTCCGCTCACCGATACCCCGAATTTGGAAAAAGCGCGCACGAGATGCACCGCTAGTTGAGTTCACATTGGGCGCTAAGCTAACGAGCTGCTCAATATGCACGGCTTCGTGATTCTCAATCACAGATTTATCCGCTACAGTTACGCTGGTAGGGGTTTCATTCAACACTTCGCTGCGTAGACCTGATGTCACGACAACGGTAGGAATAGCAGTATCTTCGGATGCAGATACAGCTGCAAAAGCCTGGTTGGCCGCTGCAATGGATAGCGCGAGTAATGAGTGGGAAAGCAGGTTAGATCGGTGTTGCATTTCAAGTCTCCGAAAAACAGAGACCCGGTTGAGAAGCGGGAAAAAAAGTGAGTTAACGACTTTCCTATTCCTACGCCGGTATCATCCGGATCAGGTTCGAGGGTTCTCGCATCATGCGTGTCTCAGGCCATGCTCAACTTACAAGCAATAGAGGCCACCCCTTAGGAATTACTCAGTATTGAGTAAAGTGGCGTGATTATAGGGAGATTTGAAGTAAAAAAAAAGCCCGGACGAATCCGGGCAATGCGCTACAAGTGTTTAAAACTGCATTTCAGGAACATGATCAGGAACAATCAGTTTTCCTGCTGTTTTTTCGATAATCTCTTCAACAGAGATTCCCGGTGCTCTTTCTTTAAGATGGAAAGCACCGTCTTCAATTTCGAGGTAAGCTAAGTCGGTTAAAACTTTCTTGATACAGCCTGCGCCCGTTAGGGGTAGGGAGCATTGGTCGAGAAGTTTTGATTCGCCGTGTTTAGACGCGTGAGTCATTAAAACGATTATGTTGTCAGCGCCTGCTACAAGGTCCATTGCGCCGCCCATGCCTTTGATCAGTTTGCCTGGGATCATGTAAGAAGCGATGTTGCCAGACGTGTCGACTTCAAATGCACCTAAAACAGTCAAATCAACGTGGCCGCCACGAATCATGGCGAATGACTCAGCAGATGAGAAAATAGACGCACCAGTAATAGCGGTTACGGTCTGTTTACCTGCGTTGATCATATCAGCATCGACAGTCTCTTCCGTTGGGAAAGGTCCCATACCGAGTAAACCGTTTTCAGATTGCAGCATCACTTCGATGCCTTCAGGAAC
>DAIRSP010000205.1:0-4094 GCA_036804365.1 Neptunomonas sp.
CTGACAAAACGGGCAAAACAACGAGCACCGTTACCACAATGTTCGACTTCAGAACCGTCTGCATTAAAGATACGGTAGCGGAAGTCCATATTAGGCTCGGTTGGCGGTTCGACCAACAGCAGCTGATCAAAACCGATACCCAAATGACGATCGGCCAGTTTGCGCACTTTCTCTTCAGTAAACCTAACGCGTTGAGTGACTAGATCAACCACCATAAAGTCGTTGCCCAATCCGTGCATTTTTGTAAAGCGTACTAACATAGTCTCTATATCCGCTTATGCGCCTTTGGGCAGCAAAACTTCACCGCGCATTAAATCCTGCAAGGTTTCGCGTGCGCGCACTTCAAACATTTGATTATCATCGATCATCACTTCTGCAGCACGAGGACGCGTGTTGTAGTTTGAACTCATCACAAAACCATATGCGCCTGCTGAACAAACAGCTAGTAGATCGCCTGCTTCGAGGTTCAAATTACGATCCTTACCTAAAAAGTCGCCTGTCTCACACACGGGGCCGACAAGGTCGTACGCTTTGGTTTCACCGTCTTCACGAATCTCTACAGGAATAATCTCTTGATAGGCACTGTAGAGCGAAGGACGAATAAGATCGTTCATCGCACCATCAATAATGGCAAAGTTTTTATGTTCATTGCACTTTAAGAACTCAACTTTGGTCAGTAAAACACCAGCATTGGCAACGATCGAGCGGCCTGGTTCAAACACCAATGACAAAGGACGATCTGCGATTTTATCCAGCACGGCTGCGATATATTCTTGCGGCGTTGGTGGGGTTTCATCGGTATAACATACGCCTAATCCGCCGCCTAAATCTAAATGACGAATCTCAATACCGCTTTCAGCCAGCTGATCAACCAACATTAACAAGCGATCTAATGCATCCATAAAAGGCGCGATCTCTGTCAGTTGGCTACCAATATGACAATCCATTCCGACTACATTCACATTTGGCAAGCTAGCCGCATGTTTGTAGATACGCTCTGCCTCTGCCAGTGCAATACCAAACTTATTCTCTTTCAAACCGGTCGAGATATATGGATGCGTACCCGCATCAACATCCGGATTAACGCGGAAAGAGATATCCGCAGGTATACCACACTCACCCGCCACCTGATTGACGCGTTCTAGCTCCGCTTCAGACTCAATGTTGAAGCAGTGAATACCTACCTCTAGCGCACGGCGAATCTCATGTGATTGTTTACCTACGCCAGAGAACACAATTTTCTTTGGATCTGCGCCCGCTTTCAAAGCGCGCTCTAACTCACCTAGGGAAACAATATCAAACCCAGCACCCAAACGTGCCAATACGTTTAAAACGGCTAAATTGCTATTGGCTTTTACCGCAAAGCACACTAGTGCATCACGCCCTTCTAGGGCTTGTGAGTAGTCTAAAAAGGCACGTTCTATTGCATCTCGCGAGTAAACATAGAGAGGCGTACCAAAACGTTCAGCGACTTTTGTTAATGCAACATCTTCGCAATATAAACGGCCATTGCGGTATTCAAAGTTATCCATCGTAATTCTCTATCAATAGATTTATTGTGTGGTTGTATTGGTGACATTCGCAGGCGCGGAGTCAGGCAGGTATAGCGGCCCTTTCTGACCACAACCACCTAAAAGAGATAAACCTAAGAACACTAATATCCAACGCGTCTTCACAATAAAATTCTCATTAAACTAGTCAATTAATAGCACGATTATACCCTTGAAAAGAGGCTAATGAGTACCGTACAAAAGCTGATATACTGCGCTTTATTTCGATAATTTCTCAAACAAGAGCCTTTCTGATGACCGAATCCGAATTTAACGATCTAGTAGACCGCACTTTGATTAGCATCGAAGAGTGCCTAGATGACGCTGAGTCTGATATTGATTACCTTATCAGTGGTGGCGTATTAACGATCAAATGTGAAAACCGCAGTCAGATAATCTTTACCCGTCAAACACCTATCAAACAGCTTTGGTTGGCAACCAAAGAGGGCGGTTTTCATTTCGATTATGATGCAGCAAGCCAGCAATGGTTGCGCGATAGCGACAAAGCGTCTTTAAAAGAAGTGTTTACGACTGCGTTTAGTCAACAAGCGGAAGAGACTTTAGAGTTTAATATTTAAGAGGCTCTAATTTGCTTTAGTCTTTAAGTTGCTTTAGCACTTCAGCGTAAAGCCGTTCTAAAGCTCCCCGCTGTGAGGCTGCAAACAGCGCAGCCTTCTCACCTATCTTAAGGGCTTCATTTGGATTGGATAGCAAACTTAGCAATTGAGTCTTCAACTCATCTTTTGAGTCTACAATCACCATACCACCAGACTTCTGCATCTGCTCAGAGATAGCTTGAAAGTTATAGTGATACGGCCCCATCACTACCGGCAACCCTAAGCAAGCAGGCTCGACCGGATTATGTCCCCCTACCTTTATGAAGCTCCCGCCCATCACAGCAATATCAGCCGCAGCGTAGAATCGCATCAGCTGCCCCATTGTATCGCCGAGATAAATGTCACAGTCGTTTGATACGCTATCGTCATCCGAACAGCGAACCACTCTCTGTGAGTACTCATGACATAGCTGCCAAACCGCAGTAAAACGTTCAGGGTGGCGAGGCACTAACATGACGAGCAGATTCGGGCATTGCTCTTTCATATCAACTAACAAATCGAGAAATAAACGCTCTTCACCTTCATGACTACTGGCAAGAATCAACGTCGGGCGATCGCCTAACTGCGCTCGCAGCTTCTCGCCTTGATCAAGAATCTGTGAGGGAACCGTAATATCAAATTTGATACTCCCAGAAACAATACAACGCTCTTCAGGCAAGCCTAGCTCGACAAAACGATCTGCATCATCCTGATGCTGAGCAACCAATAAAGAGAGCTTGGATAGCATACTTTCCGCTAATTTCTTAAACCGGCGATAACCTTTAGCGGATCGAACAGACAAACGTGCATTTGCAATCACTATAGGGATCTGTTTTCGCGCACAGGTCGCTATCATATTGGGCCAAAGCTCTGTTTCAACGACCAGCAAACCACAAGGATTAATCGCCTTCACAAAGCGCGTCATCGCACAAGGCAGATCATACGGACAAAACAGGTGCGTAATACGCTCGCCAAAAATGTCTTTAGCTCTCGCCGCACCGGTTGGGGTCATGCTCGTCATAACAACGGGAATATTAGGATTCTCCGCAAGAAACCGCTCAACAAACGGTGCAATTGCAATGGTTTCACCGACTGAAACCGCATGTATCCACAAAGGGCGCTGCTTAAAGTGGAGATTTCCCATAAACCCTAAACGAGCACCTACGCCCTGACGATAACCTGGCGCTACACGCCCTCGCCACCACAAGCGCAGCAGCATAAAAGGCAGTAGTAGATAGAAAAGGACACTATATAAGTGCCGGCGCCACTCAATCATCAACCGACTCTTTAAATTGCAAACCATGCAATTGGGCATAAGCACCCTGTTTTGCCAGTAGCTCCTCATGCGTGCCTTGCTCGACAATAGCCCCTTGATCCATCACGACGATGAGATCCGCACTTTCTATCGTAGAGAGTCGATGCGCGATAACCAAGGTTGTTCTGTCTTTCATGACCTCTTCTAATGCAGACTGTATATGGCGCTCCGACTCCGTATCCAACGCAGAAGTGGCTTCATCCATAATCAAAATAGGTGCATCTTTAAGAATCGCGCGTGCAATCGCAATACGTTGGCGCTGACCACCAGACAACAACACCCCATTTTCACCTACGAGCGTATTTAAACCATCCGGAAGCTTATTAGTAAACTCCAACACATGAGCGGCCTCAGCGGCAGCCATAATCTCTTCTTCACTTTTATCTGCAAGGCTACCGTATGCAATATTTTCCGCGATTGTGCCGTTAAAAAGAACAACTTGCTGGTTAACTAGCGCTATTTGATCCCTCAGATTTGCTAGGGTGTAGTCTTGAATAGGCACACTATCTAGCAGCACATTACCCTCTACTACATCATAGAAGCGTGGCAATAGACCTGCTAATGTTGATTTACCACTTCCAGAGCGCCCCACTAAAGCAACAGACAACCCTGCATCAATGCTCAAAGAGATAT
>DAIRSP010000206.1:0-4054 GCA_036804365.1 Neptunomonas sp.
AGGTGCAAGCGTAGAGTTTATGGTAAAGGATAGCTTCCCACCGGTTACGGGTTATCGAGATGGTGGGCCTCATAACTTAAGGGCTGGGTATTGGACAGATGACACCTCTATGGCGCTATGTACGGCGGTCAGTTTAATACAAAAAAATAAAACAGATTTAGTGCATCAGATGCAACTATATCTTCAGTGGTATGAAAAAGGGTATCTGTCGAGCACTGGTACTTGCTTTGATATTGGTACGCAAACACGACGAGCATTAATGCTGTTTAAAATGGGAACTCCGTTTAATGAGGCGTTCCCACAGTTAAAAAATACCACAAGTAATGCTGGAAATGGCGCATTGATGCGTTTAGCGCCTATAGTGATTAAGTTTCACGACAATACGCGTGCAGCATTAGAAGCCGCAGGGCTTAATGCACAATTGACCCACCCAGATATTCGCTGCGTCCACGCGAATAAAGTATTTACCTTATTAATGTTACAAGCCATGCAGGTTAAAAGGAAAGACCAGCTGATCAACATGGGAGAAATAAGGAAAAGAGTTAAGCGAATCAATCCCGAAGTGCTCGATGTGTTGATGTTCGATTACTTGAACGCTGATAGAAAAAAGATCCCAAATTCGGGATATGTTATCAACTCAATGAAGGCTGCATTATGGGCGTTTTTTAATAGTTCAGACTTCAAAGAGGGTGCTTTGCTGGCAGTTAACTTAGGTGGTGACAGTGACACCATTGGTGCGATCTATGGTCAGTTAGCGGGTGCGTTTTATGGGTATGACCGCATACCACGTGAATGGATTGAACAGCTGCATGATTACAATACCGTTAATGGCTACACCGACTTATTGATTGGTGGCATCCTTGAAAGTGATATCGATCAATTGGCTACCAGTAGGCTTATAGAGTTACCTCCGAAGCTTAGCGAAATTAAATTTACCGAAGCTTGTCGTACTGGCATCGCTAACCAGTACAGTTGGAATGATCTAAAGCCCATGCCGAAAAATGCAAAACATGTACATTTGGGTTATCCCGAATTCACTGAAGAAGAGATGGAGTGCATTAAGATGGGATGGATACCGGATGATATGGGAGAGAAGTGCCACATGTACTTCGAAGAAGATACTCTCTACGCCCATCGGAGTTGGACAGGTGATTGTCAATTTATAGCTAGGTTTTGCCGAAATGAGATAGTAGGTGTGTTGATTAACCTCGATATCCTTAATTCTAGTATCAGCATTACCGACGAATGGCTTAAAGAGGTAACCGTAGGCCGGATCAGAGCACTCATTGATAGAAATCTCAGAGCTGTGAGACGATTGTCATCTTAATACGCGAACCCGGGGGGCTGAGAGTTTACTTCACACAAACTTGAGTAGTTCTGATTTTCGTTTGATCTGTAACTTTTGAAAAGCGCGTTTTTTATAGGTCACAATCGTTGTTTCAGATAACGAGAGTGCAAGCGCAGAGCTTTTTGCAGTGTGTCCTTGAAGCAGCATATTGCATATTTGAGCCTCTCGCTCGGAGAGGCCAGCGGCTAACAGCGATTTAACTTCGCCGCGTTGTTTACGCTCATCGCGAAAATGTTTTAAAAGCAATGACCCGATGAGTGAGGAGGCTTGTTTGAGCGTCTCTAGTTGTCCTTCCACAAAGCCATCCTCTTTTTTACTGTAAAAGTTTATATAAAACAGATGTTGGCTTTTTCGATCTATCACGACAAAGGAAAATTTGGTGTCGAGATTAGGAACATTAAAAAATCGCCTCCGATAAACCGGAGGCAGTGCTCTTTTAACCAGTAATCGACAGGGGGGATCGCTTGAGTGAGAAAGGACAGACGCTTTTAGTTCTTTAAGTAGCGGGTCATCTAAGTAAGCATCATCGAGATAAAGAGAGGCGAGCTCTAGACCTAAGTCTGGATCACCCACATTATGAGCTAAACAACAGCTTGCGTAATCACCATTGGGCGAAAATTCAAAAACCATAAATTGGTCAATTTGGGCGACGGTTTTCATCATTTGGAAAAACTTGGGGTAGAACTCGCCGCTTCCAAGCCGGTCTATGCAGGAGGCTAGGTGCTCTGGAATTTTTTGCCAAATATCACCTACAGTGTGCATATTCACCTCTTACTTTGTTCAAGTCGCGCAAGGCGTAAATGAGCCCCATACGGCATTTGGCTTATGGGGCGTTTAGATGCTTTTAGAAATTAAGAGATCATGAAGTTATCAAAAAACTCAGTCAATTCGTGATGTGCGTCTAAGGCAAGTATATGCGCAATATGTTGATCAGGTCGAACGATAACCATGCAGCCTTGAGAGCGATCTATGCCTCTGCTTGTGAATACATCATGAACACCATTCGCATAAAACGCTTTTTCATAATCTCTTAGCCCAAACTTTCCTTTAGCTGGCCATAAGATATCAGGCAGGGTTTCAATCGATAGATCCTGCAGTTGAAAAATAGCATAGTAATCAATGACCGAATCAATGTCGGCGTCTTCTGGCGTAAATTTTTTGATGGGTGAGGACGCGTTATTGGTTAAAAACTCTATAAGTTTGTATGACTTAGATGAGCTATCTAATGGTGATTGTTGGTTGCCGAAAATAAAGATTCGCCAGCGCCCGTCAGCTTTAATGAGATGGCCTAAATGTTGAGGGCGGCCATCTGATATACGAATTGCTTTATCAGAATGGAAACGTTGTCCGATCTTAAAGCCTGTAGCAAGATTTTGGTGCTCAGTAGATTGGCAGATAAAAGAGGGATCATATTGAATAGATGTACCAGCAATAAAGCCGTTCTGCCTAGCAACAAATTTCTCTATATCGGCTGTGTTGGTTTTCGTTTGATTTGTTGCCGGTTTGGCACTCGGGCGTGTGGCAACCAATGCCGACATCTGTCGATCAGCATCAATCAGCATTTGGGCAACTTTTCTTCGTTCCGATGAGTAAGTTTGCAGCAGTTTAGGATGGCTTTTTCCTTGTAATACTGATGCGAGTTTCCAGCCTAAATTAAACGTATCTGGCAACGATGTATTAAGCCCCCATCCACCTTTAGGGCTGTGAGTATGACAGGCATCACCAGCAACAAAGGCTCTCGGTATCAGGTTGTCAGGATTTCCAACAGGCGTGTCATCAAAGCGCTCAGCTACGCGCTGACCGACCTCATAAATTGACCACCAAGCAACCTCTTTAACCTCTACAGTGTAGGGCTGCATAATGAGCTGTGCCTTGGCAATAATATCGTCTACTGAAAGATCAAGATGTGCAGCTCTCTGATCTTTATCCAACAGGTCTAGCTCAACATACAGTCTAACAAGATAGCCCCCTTCTCGAGGGACTATCATAACAGCGCCATTTTCTTTGGACTGTATAAAGCTTTTCACGCGAATATCTGGGAAGTCGGTTACCAGCAAGACATCCATCACCCCCCAAGCCTTATTAGCGGAATCACCCTCTAACGCAATCGACAGGTTTTTACGCACAGCGCTTCTAGCGCCATCACAGCCGACAACAAAGCGTGCTTTGATTGTTTCAACTTTACTTTCTTCGTCCTGTCTTTCAAAGCTAGCCGTTATTGGGTAGGCATTTAGGTCTTGGGTTAAATTGGAATCAACATTCAGCTCCAACAATTTACGGCTGTAGTGAGGTATCAAATGAGAAACCGAGTTAGCCATACCTTCTAGCAGTAAATCATGTAATCGTGCTTGGTTCACAACGCTATGAGTAAATTCAGAAAGACCGAGTCTAGCATCAGTTACTTTTCGGCTGCGTTTGATATGTTCTGGTTGTTCTTCGCTCGGTTCCCAGAAACTGTTTTGATGCAATTGGTAAGCTTCTTTGACGAGCATGTCGCTGCAGTTAAAGGCTTCCATAATCTCCATTGTGCGACAAGAGATACCGTCAGCTTGACCAAAAAGTAACGGTCCAGACTTTTGATCTACGATGCAGGTGCTAATATCTGCAAACTCAGATAGCTGTCTCGCCATTGCTAAACCGGCAGGTCCGCAACCCACAATTAATACATCGACCTCTTTAGGTAGATCTCTGATCGGTGTTAAGGAG
>DAIRSP010000207.1:0-4043 GCA_036804365.1 Neptunomonas sp.
CTGCATTCTCTTTTCAGAGAGTTTCTGTATGAAGAGCTAAAAAAATCAACCCCGACGGTCATTCATGATCTCAATAAAAAAGCGGCTATGTGGTATGCCAAAAATAGTCTTTTTCGATTAGCGACAGAGCATGCCCTGAACTCTGATGATATCAATTTGACGATTGATATCATGGATGAATCCATCATGAATCTTGTTGAAACCGGACAATTAGAAACCTGTGCGCGTTGGGTTGATTCGATAAACGAAACTCTCGTTTTGGATAAAACAAATTTTCAGCGAGCAAAAGCCTACACAATGATCGCGTTACATAGATATAGCGATGCCGAGAACGCGCTAAATCAGTGCAAAATCCTTTCTGACAGGCGGAATGAAACGTTACCCATAGAACTTACTATACAACTAGCACTCCTGCATGAGTTTTCTGATCGACATAATCTTACTGAAAACGATATCCAAACGTTTAAAGGGTGTATAACCAAAGAGAACTCGATTCTGTATGGCATTGCTCATAATATTATTGCTTACCATCAAATCGCTAAAAATAAACATGATGATGCTAGAGAAACGTTAGCTATCGCTAAATTAGGCAGCGATACTGACAGCACCCGCACATGGAGTAATACCTACACACTTTGCTTTGAAGGCCTAATTGATCTTATCCATGGCGATATTCTGGGCGCCACAGCACGATTCGAAATAGCTAGAAGTAGAGCAACGGGAGCATCACTAGGGGTAGCTAACGCATTTATATCGAGAGTGCTCTATGAAAAAGGGGACTATATTAGTGCTTCCATTCTACTGAGTGAATATCTCAATATAATTCGAGATACTGCGGATATCGATACGATTATCATGGCATATCGTACCGCGTCGCGTTTAGCTTTTTTAGAAGGGAATGATCATCACGTTGAAATACTGCTGTCTGATCTAAGTGATATCGGTGATTCACGGGGTATTGCAAGGCCTAAAGCTTCTGCATGGCTTGAAAAAAGTCGTTATAGTGTTGTTCGTGGAGACCTTGAATCCGCACGCAGATATTTGAAACTAGCCAAAAATCCAGCATTATGGGAACAGCATACTGGTTTTAATCTTTATGCGAATGAGTTTGAAGATCCTCAAATTTCCAATATTCGTTTAAATCTAGTTACTGGCAATACAGACAGTATCATTCCAGAGTTAGAAAATTTATTGGAGAGCGCGATTAAAAATAGTCGTTTTTTTAGATCTGTTCATTTAAAAAATCTTTTATCTCAAGCTTACTTTTTAAGTGGTAATCTTAAAAAATGCATGTCAATTTTCGAAGATAATATGAGATTTTGTTTCGAAAATAATATTTATCAAACAATTCTAGATGAACCGTGGCAGTTAAAAGAGTTAATTGATAGTTATCTACAGACCCATAAAAAAAATGCACACTTCCCCAACTGCTTCATTCTCAAGTTGCAAGATAAGATATCTCTACTTGCAAGAAATCGAGCATCTTTCGTACAAAAACCCCACTCATACGATAACCCTCTCAGCAAAAGAGAGATGGGAATTATTAAGTTAGTTGCCGATGGACGACCCAATAAAGAGATTTCTTCACTGCTATGTATTACAGAAAATACAGTAGAATCTCATTTGAAAAGAATTAATCAAAAACTTGAAACCTCCAATAGAACTCAAGCGGTATCTAGAGCAAGAGATATCGGAATTCTTAGTTAAGAACATCATTCGATGCATCTAAATGGAAAAAAGTCACATCCCCCCCTATTTTTAAATGATGTTTATTTCACCTAAAAAAAGGGGGAAACTGAAGCTTTCAACGCCTATCAAGTTCATCTATTAATAGGCATTAAACCCTACACTTGCGGCAAATAAATATTCGCGAAAAAGTTCGACAGTTCTTGATAAGCATTTAATGGCAGAACCTGCGCGATATATTGATCTGGTCGTACAACAATCATGCAGCCTTGTTCACGATCGATGCCACGCATTTCGTATATATCACCCAAGCCCTTATGGTCCACACAGAATACTTTTTCATGATCCTGTAAGCCTAACTTACCTTTAGTCGGGCACAGCAACGCTGGCATGTTTTCATACGCCAGCTCTTCAAATGTTTGCTGAAAGATTGCGCGAAAATCGATGATTGAATCAATATTTTCACCTTTGCGAGTATATTGAACAACCGGCGACTTGGTATCATTCTTCAACCAATCAGCCAGCTTATGAATTGCTGAACCTTTAGCTGAGTTGTCACTCTTACCGGCGAATGCGTAAATTCTCCAACGCGTATCAGCCTCTGCAACATGCCCTAACTGCATCTGTTTAGCATCGGCCAAACGCACTACGGGAGCTGAATGGAAGCGTTTGCCAATACACTGCCCTTTCGCTAGTGCTTGATAGGTTGCTGATCCAACCAGTAAGGATTCGCCGTAATGCACTGCCAATCCACCTGTAAACTCTAAGTTTTCTTTGAACTGGCGAATAAACCGCGGCTCATCACCCTGATCTAAAACCGAATCTCCAGGAGGTGCGGACATAATGCGCGCCCACTCATGGTCAGTATCAACAAGGCGTTTCGCCTCAGCCCAACGCTCGGCAGAGTAGGTATGCAAAAGGCTCGGTTTAGAGCGACCTTGAAGTACATGAACAAGCTTCCAACCTAAGTTAAAGGTATCTTGCATTGACACGTTCATACCTTGGCCCGCTTTAGGGCTGTGTGTATGACAGGCATCACCGGCTGTAAAGACTCGCGGATTTTGGTTAGCCGCTTGCCCTGCTGGGACGTCATCAAAACGATCTGTCATGCGGTGTCCTATTTCATATATAGACCACCAAGCAACCTCTTTTACATCAATTGAGTACGGATGAATAATTCGATTCGCACCCGCTACTAAATCATCAAACGTAAAGTTACGACTAGTGACCCTTTCATCAGGATTAAGTTTGTCCAATTCCACATACATACGGAATAGGTAGCCACCTTCTCTTGGTAAAATGAGTACGTTGCCCTCTTTAGCAGAGGTAATGAGACATTTTTGGCGAACATCGGGGAAATCTGTATTGGCCAAAATATCCATCACACCCCATGCCTGATGAGCTGCGTCACCATGTAATTCCCCACCAATCGCCTTACGCACATTCGAACGTGCACCATCACAGCCAACGACATAGTTCGCTCTTACTATGCGTGTCTCCCCTTTATTAATGCCGGTATTTTCCAACGTAACGGTAACAGGGTACTCATCCGTGGTTGAGTCTACGTGGAGATCTTTAACTGCCCAGCTATAATCAGGCTCTAATCGTGTCGTGGAGTTTTTCATAACCTCCAAAAACAGCTCATGCACACGCGCTTGGTTAATTAGGATATGGGGCATTTCAGATGAGTCATCCGCAACATCCTGTACACGTCCAACACGCTTAATCTGAGCCGTATTTTCAGGATCAGGCATCCAGAAACTGGTTTGATTAACCCAATAGCTTTCCCGCTTTACTTTGTCAGCAAAACCAAACGCCTGGAACATCTCCATCGTCCGTGTATTGATCCCATCGGCTTTACCCTTTTCCAGAGGCCCTGGTGTTGGATCGATAATCATCGTTTCAATTTCAGGAAACTGCGACAACTGTGCGGCTAGACACAAACCTGTTGGTCCGCAGCCGGCAATAAGAACATCAACCTTCTCAGGGATTGGTGCAAACTCACTGCGATCACGACGTTTGGTTGTCGCTATTTTGATATCAGGATTAACCCCACGGAAACCATCAACATAGTATTGCATCTAAAACTCCTCGTTTTTATTTTATGAGGACACTTTAGATGCTTTTAGATACAAAGAAAAATTAGTTTTTTTATCTAGACTAATAGAAAATAAATATCTAGCCACAATGACTCGGATATGATTGGCATATATAGATGCGAAGAAAAAAAGAAGTGCTAACACAGGAAAGCACAAACAAAAACAGCCGCTCGGCATGATCCGTAAGCGGCTGTTTTTGTAAGGAATTTTGGTAGGACTATCCAGATTCGAACTGGAGACCTCTACCATGTCAAGGTA
>DAIRSP010000208.1:0-2927 GCA_036804365.1 Neptunomonas sp.
GAGCGCAACGCTGGCAGCGTTGAGGTCAGGGGTTCGATCCCCCTAGACTCCACCAATTTCCTATCCAAACACATATTTAATCGTCTTCGATACTGTATAGCTCTATGACTTGTCTTTATTCAATAAAAAAGACTCTTCTAGCGATGTTTTTACTGTTGTATCTTGTTTAGCGCTAGAATCGTTTGTTGCCCTAGAAGTGAATCTACTTTCTGCTCGCGTTATAAGGTACTCCTATGATGAATCCACCACTCCCAGAAAACTCGTCAACTGTGGCTACGCTTGATGATCTTGCAAACTTGGCAAGTTATTCACTGCTGGCGTCTCTCAACGCTGATCCTGACGCGACTGCCAATGGTGTAGATCATTTCCCAAGACAGGTATTTACAGGCCATTATGTCCCTGTTAATCCAACACCTATCAAAGATCCCGAGTACGTTGCGCATAGCAAAAACTTATTCAGCGAGTTGGGTTTCGACGACAGCATGGCGCAGTCGGATGATTTTGTGCGGATGTTTTCTGGTGATCTTACGCAGGTACCTGCGCCGATGCGTCAAGTGGGGTGGGCGTGTGGTTATGCGCTGTCTATTTTTGGTACGGAGTATTATCAGCAGTGTCCGTTTCGCACAGGTAATGGCTATGGCGACGGTCGCGCAGTATCCGTACTGGAGGCGGTGATCAAGGGTAAACGTTGGGAGATGCAGCTTAAAGGTGGCGGCCGAACGCCGTACTGCCGTGGTGCGGATGGTCGTGCTGTGTTGCGTTCAAGTATTCGCGAGTTTTTGGCGCAGGAGCATATGCACGCACTTGGCGTGCCCACTTCGCGCTCGCTGAGTTTGTATGTGTCGAAAACGGAGCGGGTGCAGCGGCCTTGGTATTCGGAGGGATCACAGTCTAAAGACCCTGATAGAATGGTATCTGAGGCGGTGGCGATCTCGACGCGTGTTGCATCTTCGTTTATTCGGGTAGGCCAACTGGAGCTCTTTGGTCGTCGAGCGCGAAAGCAGGTGCATCCGAACGCGTTGGAAGAGCTTGAGATGCTGGTGCTGCATTTGATTGATCGTGAGTATGCCGATGTGATCGACTCGGCGCTCTCCATTGCAGAAAAGGTGGTGTTACTTGCTGGTGAGTTTCGTGACCGGCTTACGTCACTCGTTGCGAACTGGATTCGTGTCGGTTATTGCCAAGGTAATTTCAACAGCGATAACTGCGCAGCGGGTGGTTTTACGCTCGATTATGGTCCATTTGGATTCTGCGATGAGTTTGATCCACGGTTTCAACCATGGACGGGTGGCGGTTATCACTTCTCGTTTATGAACCAACCCGTGGCAGCGGCGCGAAATTTTCATATGTTTTGTGTGGCGTTGGCGCCGTTGTTGATGTCACATCCTCATGCACTGCAACAACTGGATGAGATCAATGTCGGTTTTGCCGGTGTCATGCAAACTAAAATGGAGGCAATGTGGGCTGCTAAGCTGGGGTTGAATCACTTTGATCCGGTGTTATTCAGTGAGCTTGAAGCACTGATGATGGAAACGCCGGTTGATTACACGCTCTTCTTCCGTGAACTTTCTAATTTACCTGATACTATCGAATCTCTGCGAAAATGCTTCTATCAAAGGGTAGGGTGCAAGGTTGATTCTGATCCGATTAACCCGCGTTGGTCTGCGTGGTTCAGTCATTGGCAGTCGTTACTGAGCCGTGTTGACGACGCAGGCGAACCGGTTTCCCGTGAGGAAATTTCGCGACAGATGAAACGCGTCAACCCCAAATACAGTTGGCGCGAGTGGTGGGTTGTGCCTGCTTATCAGCAGGCAGCTGTAGGTAATTACGCTTTGGTACGAGAGCTGCAAGATCTCATGACGCAGCCGTATGCCGAGCAAACCCAAGAAGTTGAAGATAAATATTACAAGCTCAAGTCATCTGAGTTTAATGATGTTGGTGGTTTGTCTTACTACAGCTGCTCATCGTGAATGTCTCTTTATATTGGGACATGCAGGGCTAAGGCTACCCAGAAGTCTGGATCTTGTTTGCCTGTGGTGTAGTTGGTTTGCAAACTCAAACGGCTGGTTGAAAGATCTATTTTGGCGCCGAGTGACCATCTTAACCAAGAGCGGCTGTCGGTCTCTGCTGATAGAGCAAAAGGTATAGCGTTGCTTATACCAGATACGCTTGGGGCAGTATCGTTGAAGCGATGTACGCCCTCGGCACCGGCTGTAAATGCAACCCTTTGCGAATACTGGTGATGAGCATTAAAACCTAAGCGCAGTTCTGTTACCTGTTGTTTTGTGCTATCAAACTGAGCAGGCAGTGTGCCCGAGTTTTCATTGTAGCCATCGACTCTTGATTCGATAAATGTCAGATCGGCATAAGGTGAAATATCACTCGACAGTAGCATTAACGCGTTTTCCCAATCGAGTCGCGTGCGCAGCGCCCAAGTATCTGTGGTGGTGTTACCGTTGGATTTATCTAAAGTACCAAGGTTTGAGTAACCCCGCGTGATATCTGCGTCTGAGTGGTTGTAATACGCAGTAACAGTGGCCCATAAGTCGGGTGACCAATGGGTGACAGGCGTGATTAATTCAACTAAGAGGTACTGGCCATCAAGGGATTGATCACCTTGGTAGACTGTTTTTTGCGTACTCCAATTCTTACCGAGTGCCGCACCCATTTGAATCTGGGCATCTTGTAAGACATAACATCCACCGATCTCTGCTACAGAGATGGAGTCGGTGTTTCGTTCGAGATCGGAGCCGCCCCAGTCTCCTGATGCCCATATGCATTGCTTTTTACCGTCACGCGGGCGCATATTCAATGGGTGACCGTGAATACCATGTAAAATCAGTGATGCAGTATTCGTAGCCCCTACAGATACCTGCGATTGGCTGTTAAGGCTCTGACGCTGACTTTTAATCCAAGCTGTGTCTGTC
>DAIRSP010000208.1:2937-3965 GCA_036804365.1 Neptunomonas sp.
TGGACTCTTTTTGAATATTGTAATCGGCAAGTGTAAAACCCTCTTCCAAGACAGTGTTGCTAAAAAGCAGCTTTTGGTCTTCGGGAGCAATGCCCTCTTTGTCTTGAATTTTTGCTTTAACATTCTCGATTGTATCGTTGGCTTCAACCTCTAGTGCAATATTTTTACCCGTCAGCGTTCTAACGAAAATCTGCATAGCCGCCGCATTAGTTGATAATGCCAAGGTGATAAAAAGCGCTAATAATTTTTGCGTCAAAGCGTTCGAACGTGACATAGATTGCTGCCTAAGCTAGTAATTGACTGTGATGCTAAGATACCTGAATTAACTGTTTTTAAACAGCGACTCTATCCAGATTCTCGGGCTTTGGCGCAGTCTTTACCTGATTGCGGCCGTTCTCTTTAGCTTGATAAAGTGCTAAGTCAGCAGCACGGAGTAAATGGTGAATATCTTTGTAATTGCCATTGTGGAAAACCGCGACGCCAGCGCTTACCGTAACATTGCTCATAGGGGAGTGCTGATGAGGTAATGACAGTGCTGAAATCGATGCGCGAATCTCTTTGGCTAGCAACTGCGCTTTGGAGAGATCGGTATCTGGTAATATCAGTAGAAACTCTTCGCCACCATAACGTATAGCGAGATCGGTTGCGCGTTTTACGGTTCTTTTGATGACGTTAGCCACTTTTTGTAAGCATTCATCGCCAGCTTGGTGGCCCAAGTTGTCGTTATATTGCTTAAAAAAGTCGATATCGAACATGATGATAGAAAGAGGGCGCTGATGTCTATCTGCCCGTGCCCACTCTTGATTAAGCACTTGATCCATTTTACGCCGATTAGCTAACCCTGTTAGTTGGTCTGTATGGGACTCTTCTTGTAACTTATATTGCGCTTCTTCTGTAAAACTCAGCAGGGTAAATACTCCGCTGATTACGCTAAAGGCAGGCCAAATAATCTGGGACGAGATAATAGTCGCGTTAAATATATCGGGTGCTAACTCCAGTAATACAGAGCGATTAGCAACGCCAACAGC
>DAIRSP010000209.1:0-3944 GCA_036804365.1 Neptunomonas sp.
CTCATCTAATGAATCTGTAGACGCTGCTCTAAAGTCGATACAAGACGATTTTGGAACCGTGACTATTTTCGTAAACAATGCAGGCATTACCCGTGACAATATTATGTTGCGTATGAAAGATGATGAATGGGATAGTGTCCTGAACACGAACTTAACTTCTGTCTATCGTGTGGTAAAAGGTTGTCTTCGTGGCATGACAAAAGCGCGTTGGGGACGTATTATTAGCGTCAGTTCAGTTGTTGCCTCTATGGGTAATGCTGGGCAAGCAAACTATGCAGCCGCTAAAGCGGGTATGGAAGGTTTTACTCGAGCGCTTGCACGTGAAATTGGTTCACGAAATATTACGGTCAATTGTGTAGCCCCAGGTTTTATCGATACCGATATGACCAGTGGATTGCCAGAAGAGCATAAAGCTGCTTTGCAGGCGCAGATTCCAATGAATCGATTGGGCCGCCCTGAAGAGATCGCATCTGTTGTTGGTTTCCTAGCAAGTGAGGGGGGCGCTTACGTTACAGGTGAGTCAATTCAGGTGAATGGTGGCATGTACATGAGCTAAATCACCATATTTAGCTTAATAAGAATTGTTTTTTTCGGCAATTTGTTGATAATTGGCCGTCAGCTGAAACGAATTTAAGCTACCTCCTTGCTATGTCGGGGTAGGTTCTAATAAAATCACGATCTCATACCCTCGGTGTGAAGGGTTGATAAAAAGATAGGAAGAGTTATGAGCAATATTGAAGAGCGCGTTAAGAAAATCATCGCGGAACAGCTGGGTGTTAAAGAAGAAGAAGTTACCAATGAAGCTTCTTTCGTAGAAGATCTAGGTGCAGACTCTCTGGACACTGTTGAGCTAGTTATGGCTCTGGAAGAAGAGTTTGAGACTGAGATTCCTGACGAAGAAGCGGAAAAGATTACTACTGTTCAGCTGGCAATCGATTACGTCAACGCTCATCAGTAATCGACTCGTCATCGAGATCAAAGTTTGACCGAAAAGCCGCATCTATTGTTATAGAATGCGGCTTTTCTATTTTTATAGTTTTTAAATGGAGTGCGCTATGTCTCGCAGAAGAGTGGTGGTTACCGGACTAGGTATGTTGACGCCAGTTGGTAACACTGTACAGAATGCTTGGGAGAGTGTTCTGGCCGGCAAAAGTGGTGCCGCTGATATAGAGCATTTTGATGCTTCGCAATTTTCTACGCGTTTCTCAGCATCGGTAAAGAATTTTGATGTTGCTGAATACATGAATCCAAAAGATGCCCGAAAAATGGATCTTTTCATTCAGTATGGTATGGCAGCAGCAGCTCAAGCACTAAAAGATTCCGGCCTTGAAATAACGGATACAAATGCTTCACGTATCGGTTGTGCTGTAGGTTCTGGAATCGGTGGTCTATCTTTAATTGAGAATACGCACAATATTCTTAATAACAGTGGGCCTCGACGTATCTCCCCGTTTTTTGTGCCTGGCAGTATTATCAATATGATCTCAGGCAACCTCGCGATTCAATACGGCTTGAAAGGCCCTAATATCGCTATTACGACTGCCTGTACAACCGGTACTCATAATATCGGTACGGCTATGCGAATGATCCAATATGGCGATGCAGATGCGATGGTTGCAGGCGGTGCTGAAATGGCCACAACCGAACTTGGTGTGGGCGGTTTTGCTGCCGCGAGAGCACTATCGACTCGTAATGATGCACCAGAAAAGGCAAGTCGTCCTTGGGACAGAGATCGTGATGGTTTTGTCTTAGGTGATGGCGCTGGCGTGTTAGTGCTTGAAGAATATGAGTTTGCAAAAGCGCGTGGTGCAAAAATTTACTGTGAGCTCGTCGGTTTTGGGATGAGTGATGATGCTTATCACATGACAGCTCCGCCAGCGACAGGTGAAGGTGCAGCGGCCTCTATGGCGAATGCGATTAAGGATGCTTCATTGAGCCCTGAACAAGTGCAGTATATCAATGCGCACGGTACATCGACACCTGCGGGTGACTTAGCAGAAACCAATGCGGCTAAATCCTTGTTTGGTGATGCAGTTAAAGATCTACGCATGAGCTCAACTAAGTCGATGACAGGTCATCTACTCGGTGCAGCAGGTGCTGTTGAGGCGATCTTCTCAATTTTGGCCATACGCGATCAAGTTGCGCCACCAACCATTAATTTGGATAACCCTTCTGAAGGGTGCGATCTAAATTATGTGGCACATCAACCGCAAGAGTGCTTTATCGATGCAGTTGTATCAAACTCTTTCGGTTTTGGTGGAACGAATGGCTCGCTGGTCTTTCGCAAGCTCTGACGGCAGGGGCGTATAGCCCTTGCCTAATGTCACTTATGACGCGAACCCATCAGTCCACAATCACACGAGTTAATGGTCACTTTACTGATCAAATCGCGACAAATGATCGCGGCTTAGCCTATGGTGATGGTCTATTTGAGACGATCAGGGTCGAGAGTGGTGTTCCAATCCTGTTGGATGCGCATCTAGCTCGGCTTTTTTTAGGCTGTAAGCGATTAGGGATAGATGTCGACGGATTGCATCAGCGAATTTCTGATGACCTTAATGCTCTTCTTGGCAGAAACTCAGTATCACAACTCTCTGTACTCAAACTGATAGTTACCCGCGGGCCAGGATTGCGGGGATATTCGCCTGCTACGGGTAACTCACCCACCATCATTAGTAGCTTAGCCCCGGTGAACGATCTTGCTTCTCAATCACTGCAAGGAGTGAGAGTCCGCTGGTGCAACACCCCTTTGTCTATCAATCCTTATCTTGCAGGTATCAAACATCTTAACCGCTTGGAGCAGGTGTTAGCGAGAGGGGAGTGGAACGATGTGGCTATCTCTGAAGGCTTGATGTGTGATCCATATGGTCATCTTGTTGAAGGCACCATGAGTAATGTTTTTTGGGTTTCAAGGGGAGAGCTTTACACCCCTGATTTAACAGAGTGTGGCATTCAGGGAGTAGTTCGGGAGACAATTATAGCCTGTGCTCAACGGGCTAATATAAAAGTCCATATGGGACGGTTCCATTCAAGTGCTATTTTATCGGCGTCGGAACTCTTTGTTTGTAATTCACTCATTAATATATGGCCAGTCGTCGCATTAGATGAGATACATTGGCAAGTTGGTTCGCTAACTACTCAACTACAGCTTTTGTTGAAGAAGGAATACGCTGTTTGAAGCGCCTAGTTAAAATATTCATTGCTCTATCAATTATTTTTGCGGCAGTCACCTTCGGTGTGTGGAAAGATATGCAGTCTTATATGCATACCAATACTCAAATGGAGAAGGATGTTGCTTCTTTTATTATTCCGAAAGGCACGTCATTTAATGGCATTTTAGAAAGTTTAAAAGAGCAATCGATTATCAAAAAGCCCCTATACTTTAAGGTGTTCGCGCGTATTAACAAGCTGGGTGGGCAGATCAAAGCGGGTGAGTATTCTTTTGCAAAGGATTTAACACCCGAACAAATTCTCTATCGTTTAGTCGATGGTAAAAGTATTCAGCACAGTTTTACCATCATAGAAGGTACGACGTTTAAGCAACTTAGGGAGATGTTGGTAAAGGAAACGGAAATTATTCGTCAATCCTTGCCGGAGTTTTCTAATACTGAGTTGTTAGATGAATTAGAAATTGAAGACCAATACCATCCTGAAGGACTGTTTTTAGCGGATACGTTTCAAGTAGAGCGGGGGACTTCGGATATTGATCTTTTGCGCAGAAGTCACAATGCACTTTTTGAGTTGCTAACAACGCTATGGGCGGATAGAGATAAATCGCTGCCCTATCAAACACCTTATGAAGCCTTAATTATGGCCTCGATCGTTGAAAAGGAAACCGGTGTCGCCAGCGAGCGTCCGCAGGTCGCCGCGGTGTTCGTCAACCGCCTGCGCAAGGGCATGCGCCTGCAGTCCGACCCCACCATCATCTATGGCATCACCAAGGG
>DAIRSP010000210.1:0-3888 GCA_036804365.1 Neptunomonas sp.
CTGTAGAGTCTTTAGGGCAAAGACTAATACCAATATTAACTCTAACAGAATAGGTTTTATTATTAACGATAAAAGGAGGTCGTAAGATCGCCAGAATTTTATTCGCTATACAGTCCACACTGTCTGAATCTTTTAGGCCATCAAGAATGACCATATAAATATCATCGCTGAAGTGCGCTAATAGATCATCTTCCCTTAAACAGCTAGACACTCTTTGCACAATCATGGAGTTAAGATCATCTATTACAGGTAAGACATTTTGTTGATCGGACTGCGCCAACCTAATATCACAACATAACAAGGCTAAGTACCGCCCCTCTTTCGCGGAGTTAACAATCATGTCCGGCAAGCTTTCCCAAAAAAGTCGTTTATTAGCACTCGCCGTTACAGGATTATGAAAAGCGAGCCAAGCAAGCCGCTCCTCAGCCTTACGTTTTTCGGTCACATCCATGCCTATCGAGAGAATAATTGACTCATGTGCCGCTCCCACTGAATGAGCAGCATGAATCCAAGACACATATCGGCATTCACCAAACTTATCTAACCCCTGACTATCACATCGAACTAGAGACTCCTCTCCCGTGTAAAGTTGATGCACCTTCGCGAAGGCTTCACGATTAGCCTCACCGGATAAAAAACGTCCAGAAAAGGATAATTGGCTGGTCGTAATGTCATCACCAAATAACTGCTGTCCATAGGTATTGATCGATAACACCCGCCCTTGGCTAGTTTGAGTCAAAATAATATTTTGTGAGTTATTCATTAAGCTACCAAGTAACTCTCTTTCTTTATTTAAAGCATAAAGCACTTCTTCATAGCGTTCATTGGTGTGCTTTTCGGTGGCGAGTTTCTGGGTCATAACCCTTTTACACATAGCAATTAAGGACACCAGCCCACCAAATGAGTCTGCATTACGTGGGGCATTTTTTATTTCTAAAGAGAGTTCGGGGCATATATCAGCATAACTAAGAACGTCTTTATTGATCAGACCTAAGCGGTAAAATATCCACTCAAATACCAACGCAAAAATAATGAAAATTAGAACGACCGTCGCAAAAATACGCTGTTTGATCTGGCTAACGCTCTCATATAAGCTGGACTTTTCCTGTGTAATGTCTGAAATCAGCACCCAAATAGCATTATCTGTTTCAATGCTGTCTGGGATCGTAAAGAAAACCTCATTTTCTGTATCGAAGCCATTAACAAGGTAGCGCCTATCTTTAGAAAAAACTGTTACTTGTTCACTCAGCTTATTTAGGAGGGGAAGGTTACGGTTTCTCTGAGTTAACTGCGTAAAACTAAGCTGCCAATTATCAATATCAACAGCCCGCCCCTGATGTCTCATTGCTATACCAATATCAACACCGGTGTTCTGCTTAAACTCCACTACCAAATCCTGTAACTGCCGACTTAAAACTAAAATACTGGCTACTTGGTTGCCATTCAGCAATGGAATGTAGATGTAGCGTGCGCACCGCTCTTGGCAAAATATTTCACGAACCGGATATTCAAACTCAAGTGCTGATGCGACAGAGGTACTTTTACCTCGAGCGTCTGTTCCCCAAGCCTGAATTAGGGCGCCATCGCGATCATACAAAGCCACACTATCAAGTACGCCTTGCATATCAAATCGCTGAAAATGCTGAGCAATCACCTCCGCGACACGCAGATTATGCGCTATTGGAGAGTCTTCATTCGTCAATAAAGAGATAGTTTGGGCTATTTCGAGAAGCTTTTGATAGGACGCTAACAAAGAACCATTTAACGACTGCAGGTCTCGCTCATGAATTTGTAAACGCGCTGTTTCAAACTGCTCAGTAAGTGAATCGCTAAGAAATAGATATTGAGTGATGTAGACAGCGGACAAACATAGGACCAACAAGCTGTAAATTTTCCAGCGAATCGTTATCTTTGCTAATCCTTGCATCATTAACCTTCATCCTTTTAAAAACGATAACCGAGCTGCATCATATATAAGTTCCAATTTTTCTCTGTCAATGACACATCCGGGTTATCCTGCTCCGGCAACCACGCAGTACCAAAAACTCGATGCCATTCAACTCTGGCTGAAAATTCGGGGGTTACTTGCCAACCGACTCCAAGCGTAAAGTCTTTAGCCCATTGCGAATAGGCAGGTTTAGAAAAAAGAGCTTGGGCTTTAAGGCCATTCCTATCATCGGTATCGAGATACAAAACATCATACCTAATAAGAAAATCAATATCGGGTGTAAAGCGGAACTTTGCTTGGGCATAGTAAGACTCAAAGTCGTTTTCACCATCAAGGCTAAAAATTCCACCTAACTCGGCCCAATCAACATGCTGATACATGTATTCTGAAGTAAAAGTCCAGCGCTCAGTGTTATATTCGGCACCGAGCACTGCAACGCCTATTTTAATCGCACCATCGGTTAAACCAAGTTCATGCAAAGGCCCTGCTTGATACTCTAGATTAAATCCACCTACAGTCAGCCCTAATTTCCAACGCTCTGTATCGTCCAGTAAAACGACTCTCGACATAAATCCAGCGCTATCTGAAAACTTACCTGAATGATCGGCACTTAAATAAGCATACTCAACATGCGCATCCTTTCTAGGAATACCCAACAGCAGATCAACATCAAGCCGCATATCAGATACTGGCAAGTGGCCATAGAATAAAACACCATCAGCTGAGAGTTCTAAATCTCTTGCTTGATCGAAATACAAAGATTGAGGAAGAATGATCGAAGGCCGAGTAAAGGCTACATCACGGGTATCGTTATAAAAACCAAAAGGTATTTTGATCTTACCCAATCGAATCCCATACTGCTCATTGGCTCGTTCTAATAAACTCAGGTCAACGAGCAAGTAATCTAATTTAATACTACCGTTATCTACCGCACCGGCTTTACGCGAAATCAGCTGTCCTGATAGATGCATATTAGATGCAGGGCGCCAAGTAGAATACAGGCCAACCTCATGCATTCCCGCCGTTATGCCTTCATTTCCAGAGGATATAAAATGGTTGGCATCCGTGGCAGAAAAAACCTGCGTTGCGAAACCTCCCCAGTACCACTCCTGATCATTCTCTGCAAAACAATGTGGCGATAGAATTAGCGCAAGGACTAAGAAAAAATTACTGTATCTCAAGGACTTTTACCCCCTGTAGACCAACCTGATCCATGGTATTTATATAACCAATAGCACCTGACTTGGTTCGAACATTATCAATCATTTCCTGAGGGGAAGGCACCAAAGAGGGAGGATAACCTGAACCACTAAACACTGAACGATCCCAAATAATTCGAAGCTGATAGGGAAACATTTGAAGATGGGTTTTGACAAAATTTCGATGAATTGGGTGTCGGTCAGGAAGGGTAAATACATGAACGGGTCGTCCATTCCCCCACCGCGATGCACGCATTGTGAAAATAGATCTGAGATTTTGCGAGGTAATGGCGTCGATTTCAACATCGGGATTAACGATGACAAAATCCGCTTGGGCGGTTGAGCAAAAACAGATAAATAAAATGAAGATTTTGATTTTGCGTCGCACTACGTTCCCTCGCAATGTGCACATACCGCTTACTATTCAAAATAGTATATAGAAACGTATTAGGAACATCTAGATATTGTTGATGGCGTCCCATAGGGGGTTCGAACCCCTGTTACCGCCGTGAAAGGGCGGTGTCCTAGACCACTAGACGAATGGGACATATCTATCAAACAAACTATTGGAGCGGGAAACGAGGTTCGAACTCGCGACCCCAACCTTGGCAAGGTTGTGCTCTACCACTGAGCTATTCCCGCAACATTTTAGCTTTACGCTAAAGTGGCGTCCCATAGGGGGTTCGAACCCCTGTTACCGCCGTGAAAGGGCGGTGTCCTAGACCACTAGACGAATGGGAC
>DAIRSP010000211.1:0-3874 GCA_036804365.1 Neptunomonas sp.
CACCACTACCTAATACTAATACTTTCATTTCCTAGCTCCAAAAGCGAAACAACATATAGCACTAGATTAATAAAAAATAACAAAATAATCTTATTGAATTATTAGCAAAATGCAGTTATTTTTACCGAAAAATAACTATAAATCAGGAAATAAAATGCGCAAGCTAGATCGTATTGATAGAAACATTTTAACCACTTTGCAAAAAGATGGACGAATCTCCTATACGGATTTAGCTGACCGAGTTGGACTTTCAACAACGCCCTGCATTGAAAGGGTAAAACGTCTTGAAAAGGATGGCTTTATTCAGGGCTACTACGCGCGCCTTAACCCAGAAACACTCGGTTATAACATGCTCGTCTTCGTTGAAATTTCCCTCTCTTATCAATCACCCGATGCTTTTGAGCGCTTCAACTTAGCCGTCAATCAACTTCCCTATATTATGGAATGTCATTTGGTTTCTGGCGACTCCGACTACCTGTTAAAAGCCAGAATAAAGGATATGTCTGAATACCGAGCGTTACTGGGTGATATGTTACTCACACTCCCAGGTGTCAAGAACTCAAAAAGCTATATAGTGATGGAAGAAGTTAAAGAAACCTCTAACATCCCCGTTCCCGTGGCCTAGTCATTGAATTAATCCTCTTTCGCACTGTAAACAAGCGTAAAGGCTCCTATAATAGACGGCTTGCTTATCGTTTTAGAGAAAGACCATGCAACGCGCCGATATTCTGTTAGTTGAAAAAGCTCTCGCATCAACACGTACCCAAGCTCAACGTTTACTCAAAGAGGGGCGCGTTTCTATTTTAGAAAATGGTCAACTACAACTGCTGACCAAAGCGGGCACAAAGCTAAACTTTGATACTGAGTTTATTATTCAAGCCGATCCCTCTGACCGTTATGTCTCCAGAGGTGCTTTAAAACTTGAAGGAGCATTGCAGCAATTCTCGATTGATATCAAAGCAGCAGTTGCTATTGATGTTGGCCAATCTACCGGCGGCTTTACCGACTGTTTAATTCAAGCGGGTGCTGCTTCAGTTGTCGGCATAGAAGTTGGGCATGATCAGTTAGCGGATTCGCTTCGTGCACTGGATAATGTCACCTGTTACGAGGGCGTTAATGCCAGAGAGCTGCCTGCGAGCTTATTAAAGCACACGCCTAATGAGCAGGGGTTTGATATCGCCGTGATGGATGTCTCCTTTATCTCGCAAACGAAAATCCTTCCCTCGTTAGTTCCACTCATTCGTTCAGGTGGCACACTCATCTCCTTAGTCAAACCTCAATTCGAAGTCGGGAAAGCAGGAATAGGCAAAGGGGGAATTGTGAAAGAGAGTCGCTTATTCGCAGAGGTTGAGTCTCTCATCAACTCAACTTGCCAAGTATTGGGCTTAACCATTAAAGGTTATATTGAAAGCCCAATAAAAGGGGGTGATGGAAATCGAGAGTTTCTTTTATGGGCGGTAAAACCATGAAGTTAAAAATTGCACATAGCGTAACAGAAGCCTCCCCGAGTTGTGCCAGTGTGCTGACCGGTCTCAGCGGCCTATCTAAACAGCGCATTAAAGATGCCATGAGTAAAGGGGCTGTAACGTTAAAACGCGGCAAACAAACTAAGCGCATTCGCCGTGCAGAAACGCCCGTCAAAGTAGGTGATCTGGTTTCTCTGAATTATGACGATAGCCTACTCTCCCTTAAACCGCCTATGATCAGTTGTTTAGAGGATCGCATGGGTTACAGCATCTGGTTTAAGCCGGCTGGGATCATTTCTCAGGGTAACCAGTTTGGTGATCATATGTCGATTTTACGGATCATCGAAACTCAGCTACATAATAAACGCGAAGTGTTTCCTGTTCATCGCCTTGATAGAGAAACACGTGGTTTGGTGATTGTTGCACACAATAAAAAAATGGCCGCTATTCTCTCAGAGATGTTCCAGCAGCATAAAATCGAGAAGTATTACCAAGCCATTGTTTTAGGGCAAACCCCGGAAAGTGGCACAATCGATCAGCCTCTCGATGATAAAGACGCAATTACCCACTTCTCAACTATCGACCTTGATCCCGTTCGCAATACGAGTCGGCTTGATATTCGTTTAGAAACTGGGCGTACCCATCAAATCCGCCGTCATCTCGAAGCGATTAACCACCCAATTATGGGAGACCCACGCTACGGTGAAGGCAATAAAAATCGTCAGGGGCTCCTATTAGTTGCTTACCGCTTGGTATTCACCTGCCCTATTCGTCACCAACCTATCGATATTGCCCTACCCGAGCCGTTTCCAACCAAAGCGATGGATTAAAGAGATCTCACTCGCAGCGAGGTACCTAGCGTTATGGATTCATTAGGCGCGAGCCGTTGTCTATCATATTGCCGGGTTCTCGCGGCTTCAAAGCAGACAAACTGATCATATTGCCTCTGTCCAATATCTCCGATACTGGCACCTGCTTCGCCTGGATTCCAAACGACCGTCGAACCACTCGCTAACTTATCGACCTCCAGTACCCTTTGCCACCCTTCATCTCGAAGTAAAACAGCGGATTCGGATTGATAAATTCGATCGACAGGCTGATCAAAGATGAGAGGACCCTGCTGAGTAAACTCGTCAAACCCTGCTAGCTTGTCAGCGTATTTATTACCATCAAGCGAAGTCACCTCGACCTTTGATCTTGACGAAATCGCCAAATATGAATGCAATGCCTGACTCACCTCAACATCGGCAGCCCCTCTATTTCTCGAGGTCAGCATCAGAGTAAGCGCTGTTGCGCTCGCCTGTATTTGCAATCCAAGCTCAACGGTATTCCAGAGTGGCATCTCTTGTGGCGACAGTTCGATAAAGAGTGAGGTATCGTCCATCTCTTTTCGACTTATTTCCCATTGTGCTGTTCGAGCAACGCCATGTGCTGGCAAAAAAGCATCAGTCGGATGATCCCCAAACCAAGGCCAACAGATAGGTACCCCCCCTCGTAGCGCCTTTGGTTTTGCTGCGGGGCTGTCTGTCGTCCATAACACTGGACGATGCCCTGCTGGACGATACCAGAGTACCTGAGCACCCCATTCGGAAAGAGCCAACTCACCCCACTGAGCTTTAATAAGCAGGAGATCAAAATCATGCCAATCAACACGACTTTGACCTTCTGGGGCATTGTTAAACAGTGATTCAAGGTGAACCCTACTATTTACTTCCATCATTGCTCCCCTTAAATACTGGTAAAATGAAGATAAACGACTCAATAATAAAATACACGCGTTAGGGTAACTTGAAGCGTATTATGGGTCCTCTAAAATTTATAACGACCCTTAAAATACAATCAACGAGAACCATTGTGGAAACGAGCTCTATTATCGGTTTTATCGCCGCATTTTGCACAACGTCGGCGTTTATACCTCAAGTCATCCATATTTTAAAAACAGGTAACACAGAGGGCATATCTCTGCTGATGTATTCCATATTTACTGTGGGTGTTGGCCTATGGCTGATCTATGGAATCATTCTAGGCGATTTACCTATGTTTCTTGCCAATTTGATCACACTATTATTGGCACTTACAGTGCTCGGCCTGACACTCTATAAACGGATGCGTTGATTCTCGTCCATCTTGCTAAGTTTGGCTAAAACAAAAAAGCGATGAGCCCCACAAACTATCCAATTCCGTGCTAGATTAAATAAAGAGCTACAAAATCAATAAGCTATTGAGGAGTTAGTCTAGGGCTTATTGATACCTCGTAAAGCAAGGAGAGTCCATATGAAAACAATAAGAGTGGCTATCAATGGCTTTGGTCGTATTGGTCGGAATATCGTACGTGCCCTTTATGAATCAGACATGCGGAATCAAATACAGATTGTGGCTATTAACGATTTAGGCGATGCAGCGATCAA
>DAIRSP010000212.1:0-3828 GCA_036804365.1 Neptunomonas sp.
ATACGTATACGTAGAAGGTGTAGGTAGCGTTGATCAGATTCGTGAACGAGTATTTGAAGGCCTAGCTTAACGTTTAAGCTGAGCTCATTAAGAACCGCACTGTTTAGTGCGGTTTTTTTATGCCCGAAGAGTTCGATACCGACCCATAAGCAGCCCTTTCCTGATGAATGTGATCGCTAGTCCATCATTGAAAATCTTTAGATAAGTTAGGGATCTTTATTCAGGTAAATTGCGAATAAGTACCTAGCCCTTAGACAATCGAGAAGAACGGTAAAACAATGACGAAGTACATGGCGGCACAACACCCTGTCGCACAGGGAGGGCTCCCTACGGGCCCGGTGAAAGCCGCTTATGAATGCAAAGTGGATGCAGGAGAGGTTCGACGAGATGACGCCCAAGTTGCTCTGGCGGCAAAGCTTGATGTCCTGCACGAGTCTCTTACCTTGCTCCCACCTGTACCAGTGCACACCGACAAATCAACCAACAGCCGCTCTACATGCATCAGACCGCTGTTATTGGCACGATCTTGGGAATCAGCTTATTCCTATTTTCGAAAGAAGCTCCATTTGCGGTCTTATGGTCCACCACCGCGAGGCATCTACATTCATGGACCGGTCGGGGTCGGCAAGAGCTTTCTGATGGATCTCTTTTATGCGTCAGTTAATGTTCCTATTACCAAACGCCGCGTCCACTTTCATGAATTCATGTTGGAGGTCCATCATCGAATCTTTGTCTACAAACAGATGCACCCACGAGATGATGCGATCCCCGTCATTGCGCAGCAATTGGCACAGGAAGCTCAACTACTCTGTTTCGATGAATTTCAAGTAACTGACGTTGCCGATGCAATGATTTTGAAACGTCTTTTTTCATCATTATTGGATTGGAATGTCGTGGTGGTGGCTACCTCGAATCGCGCCCCCGATGCCTTATATGAGGGAGGCATTAACCGATCTCTATTTTTGCCATTCATAGATATGTTAAAACATAGGTTCGACATAACCTCCATGGATCATTCTGCCAAGGATTATCGACTTGAAACTAGGCCGGATGGCCAATCCTACTTTTGGTCAAACAAGGGGGTTCATGGCGATAATAGTGATAACAACATGCAGGTGCGGTTGAATGAAATATTTGGTGGCACAGCATCCGGAACGGAGGCCGAGGTTATTGATGTACTCTTTGGTCGTACCGTCCAGGTTACCCGATTGAATGAAAGGTGCGCCTGGTTTGATTTTTCCGAGTTATGCTACCAACCGCTCGGTGCGGCCGATTATATCTCCCTCTGCGATCGATTTCCGGTCATCATTGTAGACCGTGTGCCGCAATTAGATGCCAATCACCTCGACGAAGCGCGACGATTCGTGACCCTCATTGACGTCTGTTATGAATCTCGCACCCGCTTGGTGTTGGCGGCAAACGTCCCCCTCGATGAATTATTTGATTTTGAAGCGCAAAACGAAATCAGCAAAGGAAATGAAGAGTTGTTTCTCAGCGAGAAGGGGGGCAACTCGAGTTCCTTTGCGACGACCATGATTTGCACCAAAGAGGGTGATCAGTTTGAGTGGTCGGCGACGGGTCTAAAAGGCTTGTCATTGGCACAGTTATCGGGCGCAAATGACCTCGCATTTTCCTTTCGACGCGCCCTGTCTCGGTTGGTAGAAATGGGTGGAAAGGAGTGGGTGCAGCAATGATGCTAGGTCCTCATCTTGCAAACCAAGTAATCTCAGTTCATCAATGCCCTTCGGTATGGACTAAATCAATCCGTCAATGAGTTAAATAATTCCGTAGTCGAAATTAATTTGCCTGGGCTATCTAAGTTGTAACCCGGTAATCTAATGATGGCTTCTGCAAAAGCGTTGTTAGAAATCTCTTTAATAAAACTCTCCAGACTCTGTGAGGCGAGGGATTCAGTTCTGCAAACGAATAGGTAGTGTTCTTTACCTAGCGCTATGAAGTCTAAGCCGAAATTTCTTGCTGGAGGCTCAACACCTAAACCTACATCGGCCATCCCGGATGCAACATACGCTGCTACTGCGGAGTGAGTGAACTCTCGTGTTTCATACCCTTTGATTTTGTTGGTTGGTATCTGTTCGTTTAGTAGCCACTCTTCTAGGAGTTCGCTTGTACCAGATCCCTGTTGTCTATTAATAAACTTAATATCCTGGCGGGTAAGGTTTTTGAGTGAAGATATGTTTTTTGGATTTCCAGATTGAATAATTAAACCTTGTGAGCGGGTGATGAAACTAATGACAGTTAAATCGCTTGAAGATAGAAGTTGTTTGTAGCGTTTATAAAGCTCACTATCTTCAAGATTTCTTGGTAAGTGGAAGCCGGCGAGTTCGCACTCTCCATTAATGACAGCGCTAATTGCATGTTCAGCTGGCATGTATTGTAAATTTACCTGAAGTTTATCTACCCACTCAGGTAATAGGGCAACAGCATACCCGTGGCTAGCGAAGATATTGATGACGGGCTGCTCTTTTTGCAGTGTTTTATGTATTTCTAGATTAAGTTCCGACGCTAGATTTTCTAACTGTGGACCTAATCTTGCTTGAACTCGTTCTTCCGCCCAAAGCAGCTTCTCTCCTAGCATGGTGAGTGATGCTCCTTTGCCCTTTTTCATATCGACTAGGGGGGTGCCAAAAAAATCAGTCCACTCTTTAATTAGATTCCAGCCGTGCCTGTATGAGACATCAATTGTTTTGGCAGCGTCAGTTAGTTTGCCTGATCTCTTCAGTGCTTTTAATAGATCAAACAGCTGAGGGGTAAGCTGGCGGCCTTCGCTGTCTGTAAATCGCCAATTAGGTTCGACTCTTATCTTCTTCATATGTAGAAAAATGCATATTTAGATTGTTATAAAGCGATGATAAATTGAATGAACTGAATTTTCATCCATTAAATTGCGATTAAATATGAATAAAAATGCATATAAGGGGGCGCTATGATCCCTTCATCCATCACAGAAACTCAGTGGAATAGTGCTGTTGTTGAAACTATAGATGCCCTGAAAGCTAAGCCTGGTGCTTTGCTTCCTATATTGCATGATATTCAGAGTCAGTTGGGATATGTTCCAACTGAATCAATTGATCTGATTGCACAAGCCCTAAACCAATCGACTGCTGAAATTTATGGTGTGATTAGTTTTTATCACCAGTTCCGAACTACGCCCCGCGGTGCACACCAGGTTGAAATTTGTCGTGCAGAGTCATGCCAGTCAATGGGTGGTCGAGATCTTGAGATGCATGCTAAGGCTTCACTAGGTATTGATTACCATCAAACGACAGCAGACGGCGAAATTACATTAGAACCCGTTTACTGCCTGGGTAACTGCGCATGCTCACCATCTATCCGTATCGATGATGAAACCTACGCACGAGTCTCTTCGCAACAATTTGATGAGCTAGTTGCTAGTTTGAAGACGCAGTCTCTGGAGGTTAAAAATGGTTAAGATTTTTGTGCCTCAGGATATGACCTCTAAGGCGATGGGGGCTGATCGTGTTGCGAGCGCTATTTCGCATATGAGTGTTAGTCATAATGCAGATACGCAAATTGTGCGTAATGGCTCACGCGGTATGTTTTGGTTAGAGCCTCTGGTTGAAGTTGAAACTGAGCATGGACGTGTTGGTTTTGGTCCAGTGACCACAGATCAATTAAATGAGTCGTTTTTTAATGCGTTAATGCATGCAGACCTTAACCACCCTTTGTGTGTTGGGCTCACAGAAGAGATTCCATACCTCAAACAGCAGCAGCGTTTCTCTTTTGCACGTGCCGGTTTGGATGATCCACCCTCGCCCGAGTTTTATCAGCGAACCGGCGGTTTTGAAG
>DAIRSP010000213.1:0-3817 GCA_036804365.1 Neptunomonas sp.
TTCTCTACGATACGGGGGCAAAATTCAGGTCGGGAACTGCCGTTTTTAGTCGTGCTGTTGAACCCTTTCTACGAAATCGCGGAGTATCTCAATTAGATAAACTGATTTTGAGTCATGCAGATAATGATCATGCAGGTGGTTACAAGGAGGTTATCGAAGCGTTGAGCGTTAGAGCGGTTGAGAGTGGCATGCCAGAAGCCTTCGATATTAATGTTGGCTCTTGTCCGTCAGGGGGGAATTGGGAGTGGGATGCTGTTACTTTTAAATATGTTCAACCGTTAGGAAGCCAAGATGACGTAGACAATGATAGATCGTGCATGCTACTGATTGAGTCATCAGGTTGCAGCTTACTCATTACCGGGGATGCCAGTATTAGCAAAGAGAATGATGCATTGGTCAATCTAAAAAGCCCGGTTTTTTGGCTTGTGGCTGGGCATCACGGTAGTCGAACATCGACTGGTGACATGTTACTCAGCAAGACTCAGCCTACAGAAGTAATTGTCAGCGCAGGTTTCCTGAACCAATATAACCATCCGCATCCGAGTGTAGTTGAGCGGATTGATAACAACCGAGCAGCCCTCTTACGCACCGACCAGTTAGGTGCAATTCATCTCTTTCAAAATGAAATTGGCGAGTGTCATAAAGAAACTTGGCGAGAGAAAGAAAAACGATATTGGACAGTATCTTAATGGCATATTACTCAGGAATTGTGTGTGATAAAGTAAGGCCACTTCAGAGGAGGGGCAAACGTGTTTGAATTGATTGTATCCGGTGGTTGGCTAATGATCCCTATTATTGGCTGTTCAGTATTGGCCTTGGCCATATGTCTGGAGCGTTTATGGGAGCTTAGGGCATCGAAGATCGCCCCCCCTGATCTTATGAACAATGTGCTTGGCTGGCTAAAAAGCGGAGCAATGACAGCCGAGCGGATGAAAGAGGTGAAGAGCGGCAGTCCTCTGGGTCGAATTTTCGTATCAGGCCTTCAGAATGCGCGACATGGGCGTGATGTAATGAAAGAGAGCATTCAAGAAACCGCAACGCAGGTGATTCATGAGTTAGAGCGCTTTCTTACCGCCCTCGGCACCATTGCATCCGTCGCACCTTTATTAGGTTTGTTAGGTACGGTTATCGGCATGATTAAGGTATTTACCGAAATTATGATTCAAGGTTCTGGTAATGCATCGGTCTTAGCGGGTGGTATATCTGAAGCGCTTATCACGACTGCGTCTGGCTTAGCTGTTGCTATACCTACTTTAATCTTTCATCGTCACTTTCAGCGTAAGGTTGATTCCCTTGTTGTAGAGATGGAGCAGCAAACCATTAAATTGGTTGAAGTTGTTCATGGAGAACGTGAGCTTGATCAAGATAAGTAAAGGGGTTTACGCGTGAAGTTTCGTCGCCAAAAGAGCGAAGCGGTTGAGGTAAACTTAACGCCGCTCATCGATGTTGTATTTTTGTTGTTGATTTTCTTTATGGTTTCCACCACCTTTACCAAAGAAAGTCATCTCGAAGTAACACTGCCGGAAACTTCTGATGCTCCACTAGCTGAAAATATGCCTGAAGAGATTGAAGTCTTGATCAATGAAGAGGGTAATTACAGCGTCAATGGTCAGCCACTTGTGAACACTCAAGAACGCACGCTGCGCCAAGCGATTCTTGAGCTGGCTAAAGGCGACACAAAGCCGGCCATGATCATTACTGCCGATGCTAAAACTCCGCACCAATCAGTGGTAACGGCCATGGATATTGCTGGTAAATTGGGCTTTGATAAATTAAGTATTACCACTAAACAAAAAGCGGACGAATGAGTTCTCTATTAGAAAAAGCATGGTATTCCGGCGCGAAATGGCCCTTGTTGCTTAAACCACTTGAGTGTCTGTTTTGTTTAATTGCAGAAAGAAAAAAGCAACAGGCATTAGTCGTCCAGTGGATCGCACCTGTTCCCGTTATTATCGTGGGTAATATTAATGTCGGAGGCACAGGGAAGAGTCCTCTTGTTATCCATTTGATCAAGCTGTTACGCGAGCTAGGTTATCGTCCCGGCGTTGTGAGTCGGGGTTATGGTTCCCAAGCGCCTAGCTATCCCTATCGCGTGATGCCAGATTCGCCGCCGCAATGTTCGGGTGATGAGCCTTTAATGATTGTGCAACGCACCCATGTTCCCTTCGTCATTGATCCTGATAGACCGCGAGCTTGTCGGGCACTGCTTGAGGCATTCGATTGCAATCTCATTATCAGTGATGATGGTTTGCAGCATTATGCTTTAGGACGGGATATAGAGATTGCCGTGATTGATGCCGAGCGGGGAGTAGGTAATGGTCACTGTTTACCGGTAGGCCCGTTAAGAGAGAAAGAGACGCGTTTGCACACTGTCGATTATGTTGTAGTTAACGGCTCAGGTGCATTTCAGTGTCCCAATTCGACTCCAATGCAGCTTTTACATGATCAATGGTTGTCAGTGCAGGATAACCAACCGATAGCGTTAGAGGTTCTAAAGAAAACACAAGTACATGCGGTTGCAGGCATTGGTCGACCCTCGCGTTTTTACGATACACTGCGAGCTTCTGGGTTGGAAGTTATCGAACACAGCTTCCCTGATCATCACAATTACACGGAAGAGGATGTTTCGTTTCAGGATGCGCTTCCTGTTATTATGACAGAAAAAGACGCAGTGAAATGTCGGCAATTAAGTCTGCCATCCAACTATTATTACTTAACTGTAAAAGTTGAGTTGGCAACATCATTCAAAGCGTCGCTTCAGCAGCGACTCAATCATATAGATAAGTGAGTAACCTCAATGGATAAAAAGTTATTGGACCTATTAGTGTGCCCAGTTTCGAAGGCTCCGGTCGAATTCAACGCAGAAACAAATGAACTTATCTGCCGTACCAGTGGATTAGCATACCCTATCCGTGACGATATCCCTGTAATGCTAGAGACTGAGGCGAGAACACTTACAGCCGAAGAACGATTGAAAGATAAATAAGGAAGCTAACATGGGTTTCAGTGTCATCATACCGGCGCGTTATGCCTCTACGCGGTTTCCAGGTAAGCCGTTGGCGGATATCGGTGGAAAACCAATGATTCAGCATGTTTACGAACGGGCGCTTCAGAGTGATGCGCAGCGAGTCATTGTAGCTACGGATGATCAAAGGATTGCCGATGTGGCTATTGGCTTTGGCGCCGAGGTTTGTATGACCAAAGCGGATCACCCATCAGGCACCGACCGCCTTCAAGAGGTCGTGCATAAGTTAGGGTTTTATGCTGATGATATCGTGGTGAATGTGCAAGGTGATGAGCCTTTAATCCCGCCTCGCGTTATTAATCAGGTTGCACATAACTTGAGTGCAGAACTCGAGGCCGGTATCGCTACGCTGTCAGAGCCCATTACAGACCTAGAAAGTCTCATGAACCCCAATGTGGTGAAGGTGGTGACAAATCACAAGGGTATTGCTATGTATTTTAGCCGCGCCCCCATTCCATGGCCCCGTAATGCGTTTATGAAAGATGCGTCTGTCATGCCGGTAGGCTACAACTGGCAGCGTCATATTGGGATTTATGCGTATCGCGTTAAAATGCTCAATGAGTTTGTAAAGTGGAGCCCAGCACCGGTTGAAGATACTGAATGTCTAGAGCAGCTGAGGGCGATGTGGAACGGTGCTTCAATTCACGTGGATATTGCAGATGAGCTTCCGCCCGCAGGTGTTGATACGCCGGAAGACTTAGAACGTTTGCGCGCACTGTTTAAATAGAAAATAAAGCGTAGTTAGGGCTCTTAATCTAAAGAGCCCTATTTATATTAGCGGTTGGTCTCTTT
>DAIRSP010000214.1:0-3784 GCA_036804365.1 Neptunomonas sp.
CGTTTAGACAGTAACTTAAAATACAGTAACGCTTGGCGTCTTAAAAATATTGACGAAAGTGTTGCCTCAACTACGACAAACCCTAACTTAGATGATGGTGATCGTAATTTTCATAAAGGACTGATTTCGAACCGTGTTGATATGCTTTCAGAGCTTGATGTGGCGTATAAAGATCTTGGTTTTAGAGCGTCAGCAGCTGCTTGGTATGATGGCGAATATACCTCTGGAAATGACAACGATGGTGCAGGTGTAATTAACTCAGCTAGCGTAGGCGCGGGTGAATTTACATCAAAAACTAAGGCACTGCATGGCCGTAAAGCTGAGCTTTTAGATGCATTTGTTTACGGGCGTACAGATATCGGTGATGAGTCTTCACTCTCCTTTCGACTAGGTAAACACACATTATTATACGGTGAAACTTTGTTTTTCGGTGGTAATGGTATAGCTAATGCGCAAACACCCATTGACGTTATTAAGGCGTTATCAGTACCGAGCGCGCAGTTCAAAGAGTTTATGATACCTGTGAATCAAGTCTCAACGACTTATCAATTGAACCCTGAGCTGTCGTTAAGCGCATATTATCAGTTTGAGTTTACTAAGTATCGATTACCAGCGTCAGGTAGTTACTTCTCATTCGCTGACTTCTTAGATGGAGGTGGGGAGCAGCTATTAACACCGTTAGGCATTGCTGATCGAGTCGGTGATTTAAACGCTGATGATTCGGGACAAGGTGGTTTGAGACTGCAATATAAAGCGGGCGATTACGAATATGGACTCTATGCCGCTCGTTATCATGACAAAGTGCCTCAGGTGCAATTTGATCCAGTTACCATGACCTATAAGCTAGTCTACCCGCAAGATATTAAAACATATGGTGCGAGTATTAGTACTGTAGTAGGTGAAACGAACGTGGCCGCAGAAGTGTCTATTCGACAGGATACGCCGCTTTCACCAGCAGCAGGATTGATAATCACAGGCGATCCAACAGCTGATGGAAAAGATAACCCAGCCTATCCGATGGGTGATTCGTTACATTTGAACGTGTCATGGATATCTGTGTTAGGTGCAAGCCCACTATGGGATGGCGCTGAGTTTTTAGGTGAGATTGGTTATAACCACTTAGCGCGTGTGACTAAAAATAAAGCCTCACTAGATCCAAATACTACGCAAAATGCGGCAGCGATACGCATGCTATTTACTCCGCAGTTTTTTCAATTTTACCCAGGTGTTGATTTGAGCATACCTATTGGACTTGGCTACGGTATCGCTGGACGATCTGCGGTATCTAACTTTGGAGGGATGCCTGAGCATGGCGGTGACATCTCTATCGGCGTGAGCGCGAACATCCGTAAGCAGTGGGAAGCATCTGCCAATATCACACATTACTTCGGTGATGCCGGTGGTGTTCTCTTATCGGATAACAGCGCCTTATCATTTGATCAGGTTTACAAAGATAGAGACTTTATTTCATTTTCTGTCCAAACAGCATTTTAAAAATAATAGTGGAGAAAAGCATGACCTCTTTTACTCGAACATTACTAGCAACGCTCATATTGAGCGGTGCGAGTGGATCAACATGGGCAGCAGTGACCGACGCTGAAGCTGCGCAGTTAAAGTCTACCTTAACGCCATTCGGTGCTGAAAAGGCTGGGAATAGCGATGGTTCCATCCCTGCTTGGACCGGAAACTTAGTACAAAAGAAAGAAAATAACCAAAACGGATTCCCTGGTAGCCAGTTCTCTGAAGATCAGCCTAAGTTTCAAATTACACCTGAAAACTTTGAGAAGTACCAAGATCAACTCAGTGAAGGTACGAAGGCTATTTTGAAGAAGTTCAAAACATTTAGACTGGATGTTTACCCGACTAGACGGTCGGCTGAGTTCCCAAGCTATGTTTATGATAATACATTTAAAAACGCAACACAGGCTGAAATGACCCAAGATGGCCAGTCTGTAAAAGGCGCTTTTGGAGGAATCCCGTTCCCAATTCCTAAAACAGGTCTGGAAGTTTATTGGAACCACACACTGCACTACCGTCCACCATCAAGTGAATTCGGCATGAAGAATATTCTCGGATCTGCTGATGGACGACGTACGCTTGCAACCGCGGCCGATAACAACAACCAATCTCCTTACTACTTTAAAGATGGTAGTGTAGATTCTTGGAACGGTGATTACCTACTGGCACGATTCACAAATAAAGCACCTATGTTCAAGGTAGGTGAGTCATTGGTTATTCGTGATAGCGTCACTTATCCAGATACCCGTGTTGCGTGGCAATATCTTGTGGGTCAGCGTCGAGTGCGTCGTGCCCCGACTGTTGCTTATGATACGCCAGACTTCGTAGCATCAGGCGCCAACTACTTTGATGAGGTTATCGGTTTCTACGGTGCGCCAGATCGCTATAACTGGAGCTTGGTAGGGAAGAAAGAAATGTATATTCCTTACAACAATAACAAGTTTTTCCAAACAGCAGAGGCTGATGCCTTCGTACCTAATCATCCAAACCCAGATAAACTTCGCTGGGAGTTGCATCGTGTATGGGTTGTTGAAGCTAAGTTAGCCGATGGTAAACGTCATGCTGTGCCTACACGCCGCTTCTACTTTGATGAAGACACGTGGGCAGTTTCTATGATCGATGGCTATGATGCTGAAGGGAAAATGTGGCGTGCAAACTATGTTATTCCTTTCGTTGTCTCTGAAATTCCTGCGGTAGTAGCTGATCCAGTTATCATTTTTGATCTGCAAGCTGATACCTATAGCTGTGTACAGTGCATGAACGACGGTTACTATAAATCGGTAGAGCCAAAGCGTGACAGCTTCTTTACTGGAAACTCATTAGCTTCTGAAGGCGTTCGCTAAATCCAACTGAGTGGTATCCCTCATAGGATGCCACTCAGTTTCATATTTATAAGAATTATTTTCTATAGGTCGCATATGACTCGGTTGAAAAATAAGGTTTGCGTTATTACGGGAGCCGCAGGTGATATTGGTTCAGAAGTTGCCGAAAAGTTTATAAAGGAAGGAGCTCAACTTTTCCTTGTAGATAGGGATAAAGACAGGCTCAATAGATTAAAAGAAAAACTGGATAGTGACAGCGTTGTAACTTTTATTGCAGATATAACAAACAAAAAAGAGGTTGAGCATCTATTCGAAATCGCTAGCAAAACTTTTGGTGGGATCGATTGCGTGTTAGCAAATGCTGGTATTAGTGGTTCAACGGGTCCCAATATTGTTGAGTGCTCAGAAGATGATTTTGATAATGTAATTAATATTAATATCAAAGGCGCCTGGTTAACAATAAAGGCGGCCGTGCCACACTTAATTAAAAAAGGGGGTGGCAGTATCATTTTAACTTCCTCTGTTGCAGGGGTTGTTGGTTTACCCGGTGCGAGTCCTTACGTCATTAGCAAGCATGCATTGACAGGTTTAACTAAAACAGCAGCGGCCGAGTTTGCTTCTTATAATATTCGCGTTAATAGTGTGAATCCTGCACCGGTTGAATCAAGGATGATGCATGATATTGAAACAGGCTTTGCCGGTGGTGAAGAAAGTGCGGGTGTTAAAGCATCTGTTTTAGCGACGATTCCTCTTGGGCGATATGCAACTACATCTGATGTAGCCAATTTTATGTTGTTTATCGCCAGTGATGAATCTAGTTTCTGCACGGGCAGTGTATATATGATTGATGGTGGAATTTCAGCAATTTAGTAATGAGGTTTTATGATAAATATAACTGTGTCTTATGAAAAGTGTGACAATTGTTTTTTTGATTTCGATTATTA
>DAIRSP010000215.1:0-3774 GCA_036804365.1 Neptunomonas sp.
TTCCTACTGAGTGGGAATAATTTATGTTTCTTTTAATTTCGGGTGTTTTTCTCTGGTCGCTAGCGCACCTGCTAAAGCGAATTGCGCCGGCTTTCCGAGCCTCTCTAGGAAACCTTGGTAAAGGTTTGTTAGCTGTTGCGATTCTGGTTTCAGTATTGATGATGGTGTTTGGTTACCAGCAGGTTGAGACGACTCACTTTTGGGGGCGCAATCCTGCGATGGTGGGAATCAATAACCTGTTAATGCTACTTGCTGTCTACTTGATGGTGGTTTCAGTTGTCAAAAGTGCATTAGCAAACCGTGTGCGTCATCTGCAATTGAGTGCTGTGAAAGCTTGGGCAATTGCGCATTTGATGGTGAATGGCGATACCGCATCTTTTGTGCTCTTTGGTGGTCTACTTGCCTGGGCAGTGGTCAGTGTCATACTCATTAACAAAGCGGGTAAGCCCGAACTTGAAAAGCGCCCTACAAACCTCGTGCGTGAGATGATTGCAGCCGTTGTGACGGCCATTGTGTTTGGTGCAATTGCCATGGCGCATATGAAATTGGGCTATCCGGTTTTCGGTTAGGAATCTATTGAGCCTTTAGGGATGAAGCTGATGAAACCGTTAATGTTAGGGTATATTTTGTTAATGGTTTCTATGCTGCTTCAGTTCCAGTTGATCTGGCCAGCTGAGGCTGTATTTCTGTCCCACTGGTCTGAAGGGCCTGCGAGCCTTCTGTTCCTTCCTCATGGACTTAAGGCGCTCCTGATCGTCCTGGTCGGACCGATCGCTTTTTTACCCATTGCACTTGCCCACCTAACGACTGATATCGTTATCGGAGTGGATGGCAGTCGACTTATCTTCTCAGCGGTTGTTAGCTCAGTTGTCATGTTTATCCCAATGATGATGTTTAACTATGTTTCGCAACGCCCACTTTTCGCAGGAGTGTTGGGGGCAGGATTTTCATTAACACAAATGACTAGGCTATCTTTTTCGGTGGGCCTGATCGCTGCACTTCTAAATGCCCTTGCGAATGCCGCATGGTATAGCGAGAGTGGTATAACGCTTCTGGCTTTTAGATATCTAACTGGCGATCTGTTGGGTATTCTGGTGGCACTTCTGCTTTGGGTCGGGTTCACTCGACTTGCTCGTAAAGAGATCACCTAGTCGTGTTACAAATTGCTCTCTTTGTGCTGCTCTCTATTGGATTAGTTATCCAGTATGAGGTGATATTTCCGCTAGAGTCCTATCTGCTTCCAGCTTCAGCTGCGAGCACTCTTTACATACCGCATGGTATTAAAACCATCATGGTGGTTTTGTCAGGTTACCGAGCGCTTCTACCCATATTTACAGCTCACCTTTTGGCTTATGTTATTTGGGCGGTTCCGACACCTTCGATAGCCTTGGATGCTCTGGCCAGCACGTTGGTCATGTTTATTCCATTGATTATCTGGAACTTCAATCGACTGGCTTCTCTGTTAGAACCCTTACCCATTGCAGATGATTCTAAAGTGGTTTTATTTCGGGTTGTATTAGCCGTTGCTTTTGTTTCCTCTCTGTTTAATGCACTTTTTCATACTCTGATGTTCACTGATGAGCCTATCGGAATGTTGTCTTTCAGATTCATGCTCGGTGACATGCTAGGCACCTTGTTCGTGCTTGCTTTGCTCATGCTTACCAAGAAGCGTCTTATTGGCCTTCTTAATAGGCATGCAAACTGACTTATTAGTCAGTTTCGTATTGTGGAATACCCTAGGGAATTGCTAGGTTTAATAAGTCTGCTATACTATACAAGTTGATAGCAGTGAGAGTCTTTGATTGACCATGCTCCTGCTTAATAATTAAAGGAACTCTTTATGAGCACTCTGAAATTTTATCTAGGTCTGATCAAATTAATCGATTCAACCTCAAAAGAGTTGGGTTTAGATTCGTTGACTGACTCTGATCGTCAGGTTTTGAATATGCTGTGGGAAGTGGCCGATCAAAATACAGCAAAAGCATCCCTAAGTTACGAAGTGTTTGCTGACTCAGCCATTGCGAAAGGTATTAAAGTCTCTCGCTCACAATTCTTTAAGTCCCTCAAAAAACTTGAAGATGTTGAGTTGATTAAGCGTGTTGAAGGGCCTCGAAGCTCAACTTACCAGTTAAAAGCTGAATAAGATTATCGTTTCAAAACAATACTCAAAGGCCGCACACTGTGCGGCTTTTTAGTTGATAAGCTGCGAGTTACCATGGGGTTTTAGGGCTTGGATTTCATAGTGGACGATCAGTATTGGATGAAACAGGCGCTTGAGCTTGCAGCTCAGGCTGCTGAGCTGAACGAAGTGCCTGTTGGTGCCATTGTTGTGCTTGATGATCAAGTAATCGGTCGTGGCTTTAATAGCCCGATCAGTGGTTGTGATCCTTCAGCGCATGCCGAGATTCAAGCACTAAGAGACGCGGCGAGTCGTCTCGAAAACTATCGCCTTGTCGATGCGACGCTCTACGTCACCATTGAACCCTGCAGTATGTGTGCGGGTGCCATCGTTCACTCGCGTATTAAACGTCTTGTTTACGGGGCTTTGGAGCCCAAGGCCGGGGTAGTGACCAGTCAAATCCCTTTTTTTGAACAGCCTTGGTTGAATCACCGTGTGGAAGTGCAGGGTGGTGTGTTAGCTGACGAGTGCTCATCAATCATTAGTGATTTTTTTGCTCGCCGTCGAGTTGAAAAACGACAAGCGAAACTTGAAAGGTCGAGCTAGACGTTTACTCCAGGGGCTCAAGCTTGATCGTGCGGTTTTGATTTAACCGCCTGAAGGGTTCAATGATCAGTGTGTATTTTTGAATGTTGTTCACATAGGTCACTGGTTCGCTACCACGAGCTTCGCCGTGACGCGTCTTAGCGGCTATCTCTGGATCTTCAAGTAGAGGTAAGAACTGCGCTACATCTTCCCATCGGTCAGCATTTTTACCCCCGCGTTGTGTGAGTATACGAGCATCTTCTAAGTGTCCAAAACCGACGTTGTATCCGGCCATGGCAAGCCATAGTCGCTCTGGTTCAGGGATGCGATCTGGTATTTTCTCTTCCATTTTTCTGAGGTATTTCGCACCCCCAATGATGCTCTCTCTAGGGTCTGTTCTGTCTTCAACTCCCACCTCTTCGGCGGTTGCCTGGGTTAGCATCATTATGCCTCGGACACCTGTGTTTGAAACGGCATCTTCATCCCAGTGTGACTCCTGATAACCCACTGCAGCAAGAATGTGATGATCCAACCCGACGAGCTGTCCAGCCTCAACAAAGTAGTCGTTTAATGCTTCGTAGCGATCTTCTAACGCTAAACGGAAGGCGTGTGTCTCAACAAAATTGAGCGGATTTTTTGGTATTTTGGAGTCTTGATTGAGTTGATCAATCAGTGTTTTAGTTTCTGGGCTTTCAATCCAGCCGTTAACCGCTTGATTCAGAGTTTGGTCGTCACTTTTTAGCGAGTACCAAACAGCGGGAGAATCGGTTTGAATCTCAAACGCTTTTGCCAATTCGGGGTGATAACTCTTTACCCGATTGAAAAGATCTGAGGGAACGACGGCGAAGGTGGCCTCTCTGTTCTGTAATAAGGTCATGAGGTCTAAATGATTTAACTCCTCGAGCAGATCAACCTCAATGTTGGGTTTTAGGCTGAGCAGAAAAGCGGCCTCTGCGCTGCCATCTAACGCAAGAATATTTCCCTCTTCTATCTCATCGAATGATTTAGGACGCTTGAATCCTTGAGTCTTTCGGTAGATAAGCAGTGGCCTGCTGTCGCGATAGCTAGGG
>DAIRSP010000216.1:0-2295 GCA_036804365.1 Neptunomonas sp.
TGTACGCCGCATCCAAAGTATGAACCGTTGTGTTTATGGTGATATTCAAGCCAACCTTCTCGAAAGGGATGTGCTGCCTATGCATTTACTGCGCGCAAAATTAGCTTTTTTTGGTGTCAGTAAGTTCGATCCACGATCAAAACTGTGGGTTCGCAATACCATGTTTCAAGGCGCTCCGTTATTAGAAGATATCGGCAGAACATTTAACGATGATTGGTTTATGCCACTCGCGCCACAGCTTTAGGAGAGTCACGATGCATGTTTCTATGAATGAATTGAAAGCAGCACTGAGACGCTGTTTCGAAGCAACAGGGTATTTTGTAGGTAACTACGAAGATGCAGCCAACATGATTCTTTGGCTAGAAAAGCATGGGCTAGATGGCTTGAAAGAGTTAGAGCGAGCGCTGCCGTTTATTAGTGTAGATCGTGACAAACCTTTGAGCACTGTTATCTATGAGGATAGCTCTTCAGCGATCATTGATAGCCATGGACGAAGTGCACTTAATTGTATCGCAGCATCGGTCGATCTCGCGCATGCAAAAGCACTAGAGTGTGGCATCGCAACAGTTACGGTATACAACTGTCATAACCGCAAGTTTATTCTCAAAGCGCTTACAGATTGCGGGCGGCGTGGCATCAGTGTGGCTGCATATTGGCAGAATGGTACTCAAGCGATCACAGAGCATACGGCTGCTATTAAGGCGGGTGCACGCTACCCAAGTTACAGTGAAGCGTTAACGAATTTGCCCGCAAACTCAGAAGACCGCCAAGCGTTGACGATTATTTGTAGTTCGCGTGTGGATTTAACATCCTCGTTGCAAAACTCTTACGGTAATCGCAATGCTAGCCATATTAGCGCTCAGCAAGTTGAAGAGAACAAAACCCATAGTGTTGATTTCGGCATCGAGATAGACGAGTGGTTATGGAGCGAGATTAACCGTATCGGTGAGGGTGTTTTAGTAGAGAGTAGTGAGCAGTCCAGACAGGGGGCGGGTGGTCGATAATAGACAACCTGTTATTTTGACTTGATAGCGTTAAATCGTCACTCTAGGCTTGCTTTGCAGCCTAAAGTGACTTTTCAGTGAGTGGCTTATTTACGAGGCGCTGTGGTTTTGAATAATCTCAGCCTATTGGCATTGGCGACAACGGTTGCTGACGAAAACGCCATTGCCGCGCCTGCGATAATAGGGCTGAGTAGCACGCCTGTGAACGGGAAGAGAATACTCGCGGCGACAGGGATACCCAGCGTGTTATAAATAAAGGCGCCAAACAGGTTCTGTTTGATGTTTTTCAATGTGGCGTTCGAAAGCTCTATCGCATCGGCAACACTGTGCAACGAACTTCGGATCAACACCATATCCGCACTTTCAATCGCAATATCAGTACCATTGCCCATCGCAAAGCCGACATCCGCTTGAGCGAGCGCAGGCGCATCGTTGATACCGTCACCCGCGATGCCAACGATCAAACCACTTTCTTGTAACTCCTTAACGAAGAGCGCTTTATCTTCAGGACGCGCCTCCGCACGAAACTCATGAATACCCGCTTGGTGGGCGATAGCCTTGGCTGTTTGTGGGTTATCACCGGTAACCATAATGATACGGATGCCCATGTTGTTAAGGCGTTTAATCGCAGCCGCTGAATCTTCTCTAATCGGATCAGCGATCGAGATTAAGCCTAACAGTTGGCCGCTTTTCGCCACGTAGACAACGGTGTGCGCTTGATTGGCTAGCTGATCCGCTTGTTCTGTCGCTTGGCTAACATCAACATTGCATGCACTCATCAGGGCTTTGTTGCCCAGCAGAACTTCAGCACCGTTCAGCGTACATTGAATGCCTCGGCCAGTTTTGGATACAAAGTTTTCGATAGATAACGGGTGTATATCGCGTTGTTTTGCGCAATCCAGAATCGCGGTCGCTAACGGATGTTCTGAGTGCTGCTCGATAGAGGCTGCGGCTTGCAGTAGATCCTCTTCATTGCCAAACAAGGTAACAACTTGGCTTACTTTAGGCTTGCCCTCAGTGACCGTACCGGTTTTATCTAAAATCAGCGTGTTGATTTTCGAAGCGGTTTGCAGAGATTGAGCATTGCGTGTGAGAACACCGTTTTCAGCTGCTTTACCGACACCCACCATAACGGACATGGGTGTAGCTAAGCCGAGTGCACAAGGGCATGCGATAATCAGTACGGTAATTGCGGTAATCAGCATATAAGCTAATTTAGGTTCAGGGCCGAAGAGATACCATACCAGTGCAGTGAAAAGACTGATCACAATCACGGCGGGTACAAATACAG
>DAIRSP010000216.1:2317-3772 GCA_036804365.1 Neptunomonas sp.
GCTAAGCGTGCAATATCGGGTTTGCTGTTTTGTGCTTGTTTAATGAGCTCAATAATGCGGCTCAGTGCGGTATCGCTGCCGACTTTATCCGCACGAATCAGTAAGCTTCCTGTCGTATTAATCGTACCAGCAGAGATGGCGTCATTGACGTTTTTAGCCACCGGAACAGGTTCACCTGTGAGCATTGACTCATCTATATAGCTTTGGCCTTCAACCACCTTGGCATCTACCGGAATCTGCTCGCCGGGCAATACACGAATGAGATCACCAACCTTCACTAACTCAAGCAGCGTCTCACGCTCGCCATCAGGGGTGACAATACGTGCGGTTTTTGGCTGCAAGTTGAGTAAACGCTCCACGGCGTCAGAGGTATTTGTACGCGCTTTAATCTCCATCGCTACGCCAAGATTGACCAGACCGATAATCATTACTGTAGCTTCAAGATAAATGTGACGTGCTCCATCCGGAAACAGCGTAGGAGCGGCGATCACCAGTACCGAGAAAAACCAAGCAGCTCCGGTGCCGATGGCAACCAGCGTATCCATATTCGCACTGCTATTTTTGAGCGCGGTTAAAGCTCCCGAAAAGAAGTGGCGGCCAGAGTAAAACATCACCCACAAAGTCGCGATCGCAACAGCGCCCCAAAGCAGTTGATCGTTCGTAGTCTGAACCTGCATATCGTCCATAAAAAAGCCCGACAGCATCATTGGCACACCTAAAGCCAGTGCCACCGCAGACTGCTTCATATGCTTGCGATACTGTGCGAGATTCGTTGCTTTTTGTTTGGCTCGATCTTCAAGCTCATTTTGTGCGCGTGTCGCACGGTAGCCAATATTAGCCAGCTCTGCGATCACGGTTTCTGGTGCAACCTTGCCTTCAATTACCAGTTTGCGTTGGGGAAAGTTCACCTGTGCTGACTCGACATTCGGCAGGCCATTCGCGCAGGTTTCAATCTTTTTAACGCACCCCGCGCAGGAAACGTTTTCAAGTAAGTAGGTCGTGCTCATTATCCTAAACTCCTGACACCACTCTGAGAGACAGTTAGCGAAAATAAAATAAAAACAGTAGCATCTAAGCCAAGCATAGGCCTTACAGTAGATGGAAGGTCAAGCAGCAAATAGAAAAAGGCAAACAGAATGAATATTTCCGAAGCGGCGATTGCAACGGGGTTGTCTGCTAAAACTATTCGATACTATGAGAAAGAGGGCGTAATAGCCGCTGCTAAACGAAGCGGTAATGGCTATCGTCAATATGACGCTGCGCAGATCGAACAGCTGCTCTTTATAAAAAGAGCACGAGGTTTAGGTTTTTCACTGGCCGATAGTCAGGAATTACTTGATCTAGCAAACAACCCATCTAGAACCAGCGCAGAGGTGAAACAACGTGCAGTAGAGCATCTGCACAATGTCGAAGAGCAAATAAAACAGTTAGAGAGCATTCGTCATGCATTAAATG
>DAIRSP010000217.1:0-3707 GCA_036804365.1 Neptunomonas sp.
TGGATGATCTAGAGGGGGCTCGAGATATTCTCGATGAGATCTTGCAAGAAGGTAATGATGCTCAAAAAGCAGAAGCTAATGAGCTATTAGGAGGACTGGCTTGACGAGCGACAATAACAACTCGGCAAGTACAGAAGGGGCGATTTCGATCGCCCCTTCTCGTTATGCATTGTGCGTTGAGTATGCTGGAGCTGACTACAAAGGTTGGCAGGTACAAAAAAATAGTGACGTAGATACGATTCAAGGACAGGTTGAACGTGCCTTATCTATGATCGCAAATGAAAAGATCTCCGTTATTTGTGCAGGTCGAACGGATGCTGGCGTAAACGGAACTTACCAGATTATTCATTTTGATACTTATGCGAAGCGTGATGAACGTGCATGGACACTTGGGTGTAATACCCATCTGCCAAACGATATTTCAATTCAATGGGCTGTGCAGGTTGATTCGTCCTTTCACGCTAGATTTAGTGCACAGGAACGCCGCTATCGCTATTTAATCTACAGCCATCCTGTGATGCCAGCCGTACTCGCAAAAGGTGTGACTTGGACTTATAAAACGCTGGATGTGGAGTTAATGCAGCAGGCGGGCCTCGCACTGGTTGGCGAGCATGACTTTACCTCTTATCGTGCGGTGGGTTGCCAAGCGAAAAGTCCTGTTAGAGAGATTAAGTACCTACATGTATATCGTTCGGGTGCCCTAATTGTTATCGATGTCTGCGCGAATGCTTTTTTGCATCATATGGTAAGAAATATCGCAGGTGTGTTAATGAGCATAGGGGCAAAAGAATCCCCAGTGAGTTGGGCTCAAGAGGTATTAGAGGCACAAGATCGTCGTGTGGGTGGAATCACTGCACCACCTTATGGGCTCTATTTTGTGGATGTAAAGTATCCGGAGAACTACCCACTTCCAAAATCTAGCTTAGGACCCTATTTCCTCGATATTAGCGGCTAACGTTCGTCTTCGACTTCTGCTAAAATCTCCGTTTTGATTATTTATATTGGGCTTTAAATGAGAGCGCGTGTCAAAATTTGTGGTATTACACGATTAGAAGACGCCTTAAATGCGATAGCATCCGGTGCTGATGCATTAGGCTTCGTCTTTTATGCGCCAAGCCCAAGGTATATAAGCCCATTGGATGCCACTGCAATTATAAGTCGATTACCTCCTTTTGTTACTACAACGGCGCTCTTCGTTAATGAAGCTGATCAGGTTGTTAAGCAGATAATAGAGCAGACACAGGTTGATCTTCTGCAGTTTCATGGAGATGAGTCTGAGGCATTTTGTCAGCAATTTTCACGTCCCTATATCAAAGCATTACGTGTGAAGCCCGGTGATGATCTCGATGCAGCATTTGGTGCGTACCCATCGGCAAGGGCAATATTGTTAGATGCTTATAAACCCGGCGTACCGGGAGGGACAGGCGAAAGTTTTGATTGGTCGTTAATTCCTCAAGTATTGCGATCAAAGATTATACTAGCGGGCGGTTTAGACCCTGATTCTGTAGCCTCTGCGATTGAGCAAGTGGCGCCTTATGCGCTTGATGTGAGCGGGGGTGTCGAGGCAGGTAAAGGAATCAAAGACCCGAATAAAATAAAACGTTTTTTTGATGAGGTGGCTCGTGCCAACAAAAACTGATTTAGCTGCTTTGATGCAGTTGCCTGATTCAAGAGGGCATTTCGGTCCTTATGGTGGTCGTTTTGTATCTGAAACACTGATGGGCGCGTTGAAAGAGCTGGAAAGTGTTTATGAGAAGTTGTCTCGCGATCCAGAGTTTCAGAAAGAGTTTGATCGTGATTTGGCGCACTATGTTGGACGTCCATCACCTCTTTACCTAGCTGAACGCTTAACTGCGCAGGTTGGCGGTGCAAAAATTTATCTAAAGCGCGAAGACCTTAACCATACAGGAGCGCATAAAGTAAACAACACTATCGGTCAGGCATTACTAGCTAAGTTTATGGGTAAGCCTCGTATTATTGCTGAGACCGGTGCGGGTCAGCATGGTGTTGCTTCGGCAACAGTGGCGGCGCGTTTAGGTCTAGAGTGTAAAGTTTATATGGGTATTGATGACGTGCGTCGTCAATCTCTCAACGTATACCGTATGAAGCTGTTAGGCGCTGAAGTTGTCGCCGTAGAATCGGGTACCCGTACGTTAAAAGACGCCATGAACGAAGCAATGCGTGACTGGGTAACTAATGTCGATAATACGTTTTATATTATTGGTACTGCCGCTGGTCCTCATCCATATCCTAAACTTGTTCGTGATTTTCAATGCGTTATTGGACGTGAAGCGAAAGAGCAGAGCTTATTTCATGAAGGCCGATTACCTGATGCACTGGTTGCCTGTGTAGGCGGTGGGTCAAATGCTATTGGTTTATTCCATCCGTTTATCGAAGATGCTGATGTTCGTATGATCGGTGTTGAAGCCGGTGGACATGGTATTGAAACTGGACAACATGCTGCACCTTTATGCGCTGGACGCCCTGGGGTGCTACATGGTAATCGCACTTACTTAATGGAAGATGATGCTGGACAGATTATGGGCACCCATTCTGTGTCGGCAGGGTTGGATTATCCTGGCGTAGGGCCAGAGCATGCTTGGTTGAAAGATACAGGCCGAGCAGAGTATGCGTCGGTAACGGATGAAGAAGCGTTAACTGCATTCCGTACTTTAACTCAAGTCGAAGGTATAATGCCTGCGCTTGAGTCTAGTCATGCTATCGCACATGCGATGAAGTTGGCTAAAGAGATGGATAAAGACCAATTCATCGTTGTTAACTTGTCGGGGCGTGGTGATAAAGATATCCACACTGTTGCCGGTATCGACGGTATTAAATTGTAACCACAGCGGAGATTTTTAATGAGTCGTATTAACCAACGTTTTGAGTCTCTAAAGGCCGCTGGTAGAAAAGCTCTAATTCCTTATGTAACTGCAGGCGACCCTAATCCCTCCGTTACTGTGCCATTAATGCATGCTATGGTCGAAGCAGGCGCTGATATTATAGAGCTAGGTGTTCCTTTCTCTGACCCTATGGCTGATGGTCCTGTTATCCAGTTAGCTTGTGAGCGTGCATTAAGCCATGGAACGCGTTTACTTGATGTATTGGAGATGGTGAAAACTTTCCGCAGTACTGATCAAACGACACCCGTTGTTTTAATGGGATATTTAAATCCGGTCGAAGTGCTTGGCTATGAAGCCTTTGCACAAAAGGCTAAAGAAGCCGGTGTCGATGGTGTTTTAACCGTTGATTTGCCACCTGAAGAGTCTGTTGAATTCGCTGCGATCATGAAGCAATACGCCATTGATATGATCTATTTGCTGGCGCCGACAACAGAAGAAGATCGTATTGAGCAAGTATGCGAATATGGTTCAGGTTATGTTTACTATGTATCTGTTAAAGGTGTAACAGGTTCTAGTTCCTTAGATGTGAGCGAAGTAGAGCGCAAACTTGAGATCGTAAGACGTCATACAAATATGCCGGTCGGCGTTGGATTTGGTATTCGTGACGGAGCATCGGCTGCAGCTGTTTCAAAAGTGGCGGATGGGGTTATCGTGGGCAGTGTATTAGTTAACGCTATTGCTGCTAATACCGATAAAACAGAACTGATTTATTCTGAGGTCACTGGTATTATTACGCAAATGCGTAATGCCATGGACGCCTGAAAGCAACGAATTAAAGACACTGGATTGAGATAAGAATGAGTA
>DAIRSP010000218.1:0-2505 GCA_036804365.1 Neptunomonas sp.
CAAGAGTACCATCTTTGGTAACTAGTCGGTGTTTAAAGGTTGCGGCAATGTGAAGGACAATTGCAGCGATCAGTAGATTAGCCCCTAAACCGTGAACAATCTTTCCAAGTCCACCTAGCCATTCAATTTTTTCACCGGCGGCAATCAATTCGATGCTGAAAAAGGGTACAGGATGTCCACCACTAACACTCATTAAAATACCCGATAAAGGCATAAATAACGTACCGGCTAATAAGAAATAATGGACAGCATGGGTCAGCGTCTTTTGCATACCTTCAACGGGTGTGAGAGGTTTAGGCAGGCCGTTCTTTGCTCGCCAATAAACACGAAATGCTGCAATTAATAAGATAGCAACACCGACTGATTTGTGTAATCCCATAAGTTCGCCCTTTTCTGGGCTCCGAGGTAGTTCTTCCAAGTACATGCCAAACGCAAGGCTCGCGATCAGAGCAAATGCGATAATCCAGTGTAAGCTAATGGTGAGTTTTGAGAGTCGAAATTGAGTATCCATACTAGAGACCTTATAAAAATGTGGTTGTATGTCTACTTTAGTCGAAATTTGTAAAGGATTTAAGACACTTCCAGTGAATTTCTAGAAGTTTTGTCACCTAACAATAAGAAGGTTTTTAGCATTTGCTGTCTACTGAAAAGGTTGCTACTCTAAAATGCTGCGCTGCAAAATAAAAGGGAGTTTTTGTGATGCATTTCAAACGGTCTCGTCCTAAACAGTTTTTAAAAGATATTCTCAAGCATACGCCCTTACTTAAAGCTGCTGGGTTGTTAGTATTTCTCTGGTTAATCTTTTCATTGGCGTTGTTTATCTCAGAAAGGGATGCAGTCGGTAGTGCGATCAAAAGCTATGGAGATGCTTTATATTGGACCACTGCTGCATTCACTACCGCAGGCATTGCAGATACTCCGCTATTAGGGATTTCCAAATTGATCGGTGGTCTTTGGATTGTAATTGGGTCGGCTCTTTTCTTTGGTACCATGGTTGCTTCAATTACCGCTTATTTTATGCGACCACTGCAAAAACCGGATAAACAAATAATTGATATCATCGAGTATAATCTGGAGCAATTAGACCAACTCTCACTAGAGGAGCTTGATCTATTAAAAGATACAGTTGATAGCTTAATCGGACATGTAGAAGTACTTAAAACAAGGCATCCTCAGGCTCCTAATTAAATAAGAAAGATGATATGACAACAATTTCATGGTTATCACTGGCTTGGTGTGCACTGCCTATTTTTGCTGTCTCATTACTTTATTTTTATTGGAATGGCAAGCCCGTCGATGTATTAATGTCAGGTGCAAGAATGAGCTTACAACTGATCGGCGTTGGCTACATTCTTGTGTTTTTGTTTGGCCATCCCTCGCCTTGGCTCTCTTTAAGTATTCTTTCTATCATGATCTGCGCGGCTTCGTGGATAGCGCTTCGCCCAGTCAAGTATGACAAAATCTACCTAAAACCGGTTTTCGTTGCGCTCTTTGTTTCGGTAGGAATACACCTCTTTATTACTCTCTATTTAGTCCTGAATGTTTCACCTTGGTATAGTCCAAATATCATTATTCCTCTGGCGGGAATGTATTTTTCAAATAGCATGAATGCAATCAGTATTGCGATAGAGCGTTATCACGCAGGCCTGCAGGATGGAAGCCCCGTAGCGAATGCAAAGATGAAAGCCTTTCATGCGGCAATGATCCCTCAATTAAACAGCTTGCTGGCGGTGGGCTTAGTATCATTACCTGGTATGATGACGGGGCAGATATTGTCAGGTGTGTCTCCTTTAGTTGCCGTGCGTTACCAGATTATGATCATGACCATGGTGGTTGGAACCAGCGGTATCGCTGCTGCACTCATGTTATGGCTAGTCTCTAAGGCAAAACGGTCCTCAGCAGATCTCTAGTGCCTGAATCTTTTAATCCCTTCCTTTTTATCTGATATTTTAAGTTTTGTTTAACGCTTGCTCTTTAAACTACCCCTAATTTAATGGAGGTGGTTTATGTCTAATATGCTCAATAGCACTTCAATCAAGGTGTGGGACCCTCTAGTGAGAGTATTTCACTGGTCACTGGTTTTATTTTTTACACTGGCTTATTTCACTGAAGGTGACTTCCAAGAGATACATGTCTTTTCTGGTTATGCAGTGGCTACCTTAGTGAGCTTTCGTTTTATTTGGGGCTTTATTGGTACCAAGTGCGCAAGGTTTACCGACTTCGTTAAGGGTAAAAATGAAACGCTTGATTACTTAAAAAGTATGGCTTCAGGTAAGCCTGAGCACTATACCGGACACAATCCCGCGGGCGGCGTTATGGTAGTGGCTCTGTTAGTGATGCTCATAGCGACAACCTTTGCAGGTATAACGCTGATATCAATCGATGGTGAGGGCCCGTTGGCCGGCACATTCTTCAGCACCCTAGATGAAGATTTAATTAAAGAGATACATGAGTTGTTAGCCAACACAACGGTCGCCTTGGTGGTTATGCATGTGGCGGGGGTGG
>DAIRSP010000218.1:2521-3668 GCA_036804365.1 Neptunomonas sp.
CTGCATGGCGAGAATTTAGTCCGCTCAATGATAACGGGTAAGAAAGCGGTTCCTGTCAATGTTTCAAAGGAGTGATAGGTAACATGAATCACTTAAAGAAATTGATTTTTTACATGGCATTACCTGCATTAATGCTTCCGTTAATAGTCCATGCCAATGTGCTTGATGAGAAGCTACAAGCTTACCGATCCATGGGAGCTGCAGACTTTAGTGCCGAGCGAGGCAAAGCTCTTTGGATCTCAGATAATAGTGGCCGAAGCTGTACCCAGTGTCATGGACAAACCCCGCAGGCAGTTGGCAAGCATAATAAAACAGGCAAGGCGATTGAGCCTATGGCGTTATCGGCAAATCCTAAACGATTTACTAACGCCGATAAAATTGAGAAATGGTTTTTAAGAAACTGTAAATGGACGTTGGAAAGAGAGTGTACCCCTCAAGAGAAGGGCGATGTGTTAATTTGGTTACAAGGTGAATAATGATGGCTCAGATAAATAACCTGCTTAAATGGGTGCGTTGGGGAACAGGTGGAAGTCTAATTTTAACCGCTTGGTGGATTGTTCTGACAGGCGTCAGTAATGCATCAGAGTCGAGCGCATCACGGGCTGCTGCAAACAATATTAACTTACCCGAAGTGGCTTTATATCGAGAAGAGTGCAGTGCTTGTCATATGGCATATCCTGCAAAACTACTACCGGCTGAAAGTTGGAAAGCACTGATGGGGGATCTGGCTAACCACTTTGGTGAGAATGCCGAGATAGATAAAGCATCTGCGGATACTATTCAGGCTTACCTAGTCACCCATGCTGGTAAGGAGGGCAAGGGGATGTTAAAACGATTAACAGATCCAATGCCGCTACGTATTACCGAGCTGCCGTATTTTAAGCGTAAACATCATGAGATACCGGATAGGTTGGTGTCTGGCAATCCAGACGTTAAGAATTTTGAAGATTGCAGTGTTTGCCATAAAAAAGCGGTCGACGGGGGTTGTGATGAAGATACGGTTAATATCCCTGGCTATGGCCGTTGGGACGATTAGTCTAAATGCTCTAGCCGAAGAGGGTATAGACTCCTCTGTTGTAAGAGAGTGGGTTCGGCAAGGTCGAATCCATTCAGTTGAGCAGATCGCTGAGATGAATCAAGCACGCAT
>DAIRSP010000219.1:0-3626 GCA_036804365.1 Neptunomonas sp.
TGCGATGCGCAAACAAGGCTATGGACGCATTATTCAAAACAGCTCGGTCTTAGGTTTAATTACGCTAAAATATCGCGGGGCTTATAATGCTAGCAAATTCGCGTTAGAGGGTCTCACCGATACATTGAGACAAGAACTACATGGCAGCAAGATTAAGGTCTCACTCATTGAACCGGGCCCCATCACCAGCGCATTTCGGGAAAATGCCTATGCGATGTTTAAAAAGAACATAAAGGTTGAAGGCAGCGCCCATCAAGCCACCTATGAAGCAGTTGAAGAAAGACTCGCCAAGAAAACCGATACAGAAGAAAAAGACCTGTTCACCCTAAGCCCAGAGGCTGTTCTGGTTAAAGTGCTGCATGCACTGGAGTCCTCTAAACCTAAAGCCCGCTATTACGTTACCTTTCCTACCTACCTATTCGCTTATTTAAGACGATTACTGTCAGCAGAGATGCTTGATCGAGTATTAAGGAAAATTTCTGATGATGAGAATAAGCCGACTGCCTAGCACAGGTAGCGGCTTATCAGGCGACTGTCCCAAGTGAAAGTATGAGAGCAGTCGTTTTCGAAGGTTGAGTATTTAAATAGCGGGTAGTACGGTTGCCTCGACTTTACCAAAGCCGATGCGCGGATAGCCTTCTTTCTCACAAGCGCCTGTGAAAATAATGCAGTCGCCATCATTTAAAAATGCCCGTTGCTCACCATTACCTAAGTCGATCGGTTCCTTACCGCCTTTAGAGAGTTCAAGCATAGAACCCGCTTGATCTTCTTCTGGCCCTGATTGGGTGCCGCTACCGAAAAAGTCCCCAGCTCTTAGGTTGCAGCCGTTAACGGTGTGATGCGCGACCATCTGCGCAACGGTCCAATAGGAGTGACAAAAGTTAGAACTGGCAAGGCGAACGGGAGACTGTTTGGCGTTACGCATCTGCTCGGTTTGAATCAAAACTTCAAACTGAATATCGAATGCCCCCTGCTCGCGGTTTTTCGCTGATTCTAGGTAATCCAGTGGTTGAGGATCGGCTAGATCACGGCTCCAAGACAAGCGAAACGGAGCCAATGCTTCTAGTGTAACAATCCAAGGCGATACCGTAGATGCGAAGTTTTTTGATAGAAACGGTCCTAAAGGCTGGTATTCCCAAGCTTGAATATCTCGCGCAGACCAATCATTAAATAAACAGAAACCAAACACATGCTGCTCACTGTCATCAAGCGCAATCGAGGTACCTAATGGATTACTTTTGCCAATATAGATACCCAGCTCTAATTCGTAATCCAAGCGTTTACAGAGGCTAAAGGTCGGCACCTCAGCATCGGGGGCTTTGGTTTGCCCTTTGGGGCGATGAAAGTTTTCACCAGAGATTCGGATAGAAGACGATCGTCCGTGATAACCGATCGGTACCCATTTGTAGTTCGGCAGTAATGGGTTGTCGGGGCGGAACTGTTTACCAACATTCGTTGCGTGATACACCGACGTATAAAAATCGGTATAGTCACCAATCACAGCGGGTACGTCAAAGATGGCATCGCTCTGAGAAAGCATGCAATCACGCAAGGTTTCAGGATCATTACCTTCGCGCAGTAATCGGGATAAAGCTAAGCGTAAGGCGGATGATGCTTCCTGCCCCATCCCCATAAAGCGATTTAAGCTAGGCTCGGCCGCTGCTTTTACAGCTAAAGACGCTAGCCCTTGAAGCACCGCTTTATCAGCTAGTTTTTTTAGATCGATGATTTGATCACCGATTGCTACGCCCCCACGAAAGGCTTCATCGCTTTCTTTTCGCTTGAATACAGCAAAGGGTAGATTTTGAATAGGGAAATCGCCCCCCTCTCTGTTTGCAGAACTTACCCAACTTCTTAATGAGGGGTTATGAGTTTCATTGAGTGTGATCATTTTGAGAACTCTTCCTGATGCAGCCAAGCAGCATGCTTAGGGGCTTTTTTAGTAATGGTCCACTCTTCTAACATAGCCGGCGCGACTTCTTTCAACTGCTTCATCTGTTCATCCGTGCCGGTAATGCAGGTTAGCTCCAATCGATGACCATTAGGATCGAAGAAATAGATCGATTTAATGATGCCATGATTCGTTGGTCCTAAAACATCCAGCCCTTTCGCCTCTAAATCCGCTTTAGCCTCAAGTAGCGCTGCTTCATCTTTAACGCGAAATGCGATGTGCTGCACCCATGCCGGTGTTTGGCGATCACGATCCATTTTCGGCTTAGTCGGTAACTCAAAGAATGCCAAGATATTACCATTGCCAGCATCTAAGAATAGGTGCATGTACGGATCTGGTTCCTTTGTTGAGGGCACTAGGTCTTCTGCAATCGCAACCAAGAAGTCCATATTTAACATCTTTTGGTAGAACTCCACGGTCTCTTTGGCATCATTGCAGCGATACGCAACATGATGGATTTGTTCAAGCTTGATCATAGTGACCTCTCAATATTATCGTTATGAGTAGATATTAGTAACATGTGTTACTATTGTCAAACTATGCTTCACTTGGCATTTTTTTGATATATTGCAGAGATATCGATAATCAAGGCTTTATATGACGGAACAAACAGAACCCCAGTCTCAGGCGTTAAAACTCGAGCACTTTTTGCCTTATAAGCTTTCAATCGTGAACGCATCTGTGAGTGAAATGATTGCTCAGGTCTATCTTGGGGAGTTTAGTTTGAGCCCACAGGAATGGCGTGTCATGGCGGCTTTAGGTGAAAACTCGCGTATGACCGCAAAAGAGATAACACTCTTTTCGCATATGGATAAAATGCAGGTCAGTCGGGCTATTTCACGCTTAAAACAGGCTAATTTAGTTGATTTACAGACCAGTCCAGACGATGCGCGCATGACATGGGTTAGCTTGAATGAACAGGGCTTGGCGATCTATCAAAAAATAGTGCCTTTAGTACTTGCCAAAGAGAACGATTTACTAAGTGTGTTATCTAAAGACGAACAGCAATTGTTGGCTCGCTTCTTAGATAAGATGCTGCATCAATCTAAGCAAGTTAAGGAATCGTGTTAAGTTGGCAAGGCTAGGTTTCTGAATTCATCAAACCTTAATATCTTCTTACTGCCTTTTTTGCCACAATGCGCCCTGTTTTTAAGTTTTAAACATGAGTATATGACGTATGAAAATCAAGAAAAGTGATACCAGTTTCGTCATTCAATGGGTTGAAATTCAGCTTGCTAGAGATGATAAATTTCCATTTGAGCATGATGAATCCTCATCAAAATCAGCTAAAAAGCATCTAAAAGCGCTTAAAGCTTGGAGAAAATGCACCAACTCAGCAAAGGATGTAAGGGAGTGGTGTGAAGAGTGGTTAGATGATGACTTTAAAGATAAGCTGATCTCTGCTTTGAAGAAGTCACAAGACTATAAAGCTGACCACACAGTAAATTTAACGCGCGAAGCCTACGATCTTTTGCTTTCTACTGCGGACAAACAAGAGATGTCACCTTCTCAGCTGATTTGCACCTTGATTGCTCATCCGGTTGCTCTCGAAGCCGAAGTAGCTCCTGAAGAGACAGTTGCAGCCCAGTGACTGACTCGTGCCTCACTATAAAAATAATCGCGAGGCCTTTTCTTCTACTTTCCCTAAATAAAAAAACCGAGCAGAAAAGTCTAC
>DAIRSP010000220.1:0-3596 GCA_036804365.1 Neptunomonas sp.
GCTATGCAGTTTAGAATGAGCGACAAATTCGAGTTTATTCACTCTTTAAAAATTTAGAAACCATCTCTTGAATGTGGCTCCCTTGGCAAGGTTTGGTTAAAAATGCTTTGGCTTCTAGTTGATCCGCGCGCTCTTGAATCTCAGTGGTCGCAAATGAACTTAGAAAAATAATGGGTATACTGCTGGTCATGGTGATTTTGTCGAGCAAGTCAGCCAGCTCTAAACCATTCATTCCCGGCATATTTACATCAAGAATAATCAAGTCAGGTTCACGCTTTACTGCTAAAGAGAGTCCAACTTCAGGATCTACGGCGCAGATCAAATTGTACTCAGGTTCCAATGCATCGCGTATTTGTGCCAGTGTAAACGTGTCATCATCGATGCAAAGGATGGTTTTTTGATTCATATCTCAACAACTTGAATAGAAAATATAAGGTAAATTCAGTCTAGCAAAGAGTGGTATGTAAACAAGGAAAGTAAAGAAAATGGTGCCCCGGACCGGACTTGAACCGGTACAGCCTAACGGCCGGCAGATTTTAAGTCTGCTGTGTCTACCAATTCCACCACCAGGGCATTGATGATGTGTATCGTTTGATACATCTCTCAAGATAAGTTGAGAGAGAGAAAATATGGAGGCGAGCACCGGAGTCGAACCGGCCTAGTAATGATTTGCAATCATTTGCATCACCGCTCTGCCAACTCGCCATTTTGGAGCGGGAAACGAGGCTCGAACTCGCGACCTCAACCTTGGCAAGGTTGCGCTCTACCAACTGAGCTATTCCCGCGCTTGTTAAACAAGTGGCGCGTATTATAGACGCTTCACCCACCCTGTCAATCGCTAGATTGAAATTAGATCTGCTTAAAAAATAATCACTTACTAGAGTTAAAGGCCGATTATTGGCCAGGCTTGAGATGTGGCCAAGCAGCGCGTAGGTAGACAAACATCGACCATAACGTTAACAGCGCGGCTGCATAAAGAACCCCTACCCCGATCCAAGCGATTGTAGTACCAGGGGCTGCACCAATCATAATAAATATGGCAATCATTTGAAGTGCTGTTTTGGCTTTACCAATCATAGAGACCGCTACTTGCGCGCGTTTCCCTATTTCGGCCATCCATTCCCGTAACGCAGAGATGACAATTTCACGCCCAACTATAACGATAGCAGGGATCGTTAGGATGGCAGGCCAGTCAGAAAAGAGTCTTCCATAGGTATCGACCAATAAAATCAAAGCCGCAGCGACCATTAACTTATCAGCTACAGGATCAAGAAATGCGCCAAAAGCACTCTCTTGTTGCCATTTACGAGCGAGATAACCATCCAACCAATCAGTCATTGCTGCAAGTGCAAATATACCGGCTGATATCCATCCAGCGAAGGGAGTTGGCCAGTAGTAAGCAATAATAAAAAAAGGAATTAAAACAATACGTAACAGTGTTAGAACGTTGGGTAGATTCATGCAGAGTTGCACCTTTAGCTATCGGGGTGCAGAGCAATATAAATTGACTCTGCAAGACTGTGACTAATACTAGACACTTTTGCGATTTCTTCAACACTTGCCGACTCAACACCCTTAGCACTGCCGAAATGTTTCAAAAGCTCTCTTCGACGTTTAGGGCCGACGCCATCGATCCCTTCAAGTAGCGATTGCTTTCTGGCTTTAGCACGGCGTGCGCGATGCCCAGTGATGGCAAATCTGTGAGATTCGTCGCGAATATGTTGCAGTAAGTGAAGTGCAAGTGAATCGGACTGTAGTATATTTTCACTGCCCGTCTCAGCATCAATAAGTATCTCAAAACCCGCTTTACGGGTTGGACCTTTAGCGATACCAATCACTTTGATACCGTGGATATTCAGTTCGTTAAGAACCTCTACGGCCTGTGCCACCTGCCCTTTACCACCATCAATAACCAGAATATCAGGTAGGATGGCATCGGCGTTGGTCGCCTTTTCAAAGCGGCGATGCAGTGCTTGATTCATAGCAGCGTAGTCATCCCCCCCGGTGATGCCTTCTATATTGTATTTTCGATAGTCTCGCTTGAGGGGGCCATTACGATCAAAAACAACACAAGAAGCGACTGTCGCCTCTCCACTAGAATGGCTGATATCAAAACACTCCAGCCTTGAGGGGAGCTCATCCATCCCAAGTGCTGACTGAAGATCAAGAAAGCGATTATAGATATTCTGTTTATTGGCTAGCTGAGATTGTAAATTTTGTTCAGCATTTTGCTGTGCTAATTTAAGCCAGCTGTATTTTTCGGTTCGAACCTTGCTGGTAATCGAGACCTTACGTTCGCGCATCTGACTGAGTGCTTCACTAAGGAGCTCAGACTCAGAAAGATCAATTGCGGTAATGATGGTTTCTGGTATTTCGCGACCGCCTGCAAGGTAAAATTGTGCAACAAAAGCGCTGAGCACATCATCTGCGCTATCTTCGATGGCCACTCTTGGGAAATAGACCTTGGAACCAATGACTCGCCCTTGACGAACAAACAGTGCGTGAACGCAAACCCCGCCGGGTTGTACGGCAACACCAAAAACATCCGCCTCCCCCTTCTGGCCGGTAACCGTCTGTTGCTCTTGTACGTGCTGTAAGCGAGCCAATTGATCACGAAGTTGTGCGGCCCTTTCGAACTCTAATTGGCTGGATGCAGCCTCCATTTCCGCTGCCAGCTCACTCATTACCTTTGGGTTTTTACCCTGTAAGAATAATTTAGTATGGCGCACATCTCGTTGGTAATCTGCATCATCAACCAAGCCTACACAGGGGCCACTACAACGCTCGATTTGATACTGTAGACAGGGCCTAGAACGGTTGCGGAAAAAGCTGTCGTCACACTGGCGGACTTTAAAGAGCTTCTGGAGGAGATTGAGGCTCTCTTTGACCGCCCCACCACTCGGAAAAGGTCCAAACAGTGTGCCATTGGGTGAGCGTTTTCCTCGGTGGTACCTTACGGCTGGAAATGCGTCCTTGTCGGTGATCAAGATGTAAGGGTAAGACTTATCGTCTCGCAACAGAATATTGTAGGGTGGACGGTACTGCTTAATTAAATTCTGCTCAAGCAGAAGTGCTTCTGTTTCAGACCCCGTAGAGGTGATCTCAATCGACTGAATCTTACTGACTAATGCTTGCGTCTTAATAGAGAGACCGTTCTCCCTAAAATAGCTTGAAACACGATTCTTTAGATTTTTAGCTTTACCAACATACAACAGTTCACCCGAACTGTCGTACATCTGATAACAGCCAGGTTTTTTAGGGAGTGTTGCTAAAAAGGCTTTTGAATCAAATGCAGACAATCAATTAATCCTTGGCATTGTTTCTTTTGGATTCCATGTAGATGTAGGTCGCCTCTTTGTATAGGTTATTGAGATCATCTCGTGTATCGTCTGTGATGCCCGCACCGCGTGAAAGAGATACCTCTAGATAGGCACTAATTTGTGCATGATAGTAAAGGCGATCATCGTATGCGTCGGCGCGTCTCATTTTGCTGAGTGCAATTTGAGCCCCATTGATCAGTATGTAATTGATATCCGTATCGGAAAGCCGTGGACTTCGACGAGTCGCTTTCTCTATTCGTGCTTCAGCCTCAGCCT
>DAIRSP010000221.1:0-3582 GCA_036804365.1 Neptunomonas sp.
TCTAAGATTAGGCACCTTAGCAATCGCATCAATCGCCACATCAACTCGCTTCACATCAACTAGCCGACCAACGATCACAGCAGTATCTATTACCTTCTTTTCTCTATCGGGTAACGGTGGCAATTTTTCGATCATTCGCCCGTTATAGACCACGAACTTCTTGCAGTGATGAATCGGGGTCAAAACATCTCGACTGACGCCGATCAAAGCATCCATATTCGTAAACATAGATACATTTCGCTTCAAACTGTGAACCGTGGCTACAACCGGGCATGGAAGAAAGCGTTTGATTTTTGAAACAATAGACGATCCCTTACTCGCATGAACGTGGACAACGTCTGGAGCAATTTTTCTTATGAGACGCAGTACTTCAAACAGTAAAAATATGTTATTTCTGCTTCTATTCAAGTTAACCGCATGGAAGGTCACTTTTTCTGAAACACCATTTTTAAAACTACTATTCGCAATAACGTGCACTTCGTTGTTAGACGATAATCCATTGACGACATCGTAGAAATGGTTTTCTAACCCTCCCTCACCCTCGCTTGCCATTAGTTCACAAATGACCATGATTACGCTCACTCTTTCTGCACATCAATGCATACAAAACTAATGTTTGCTGAGTCATTTTTGATTTAATGAACAACTGATTCTCAACTAGGTTTATCCCTAACGCGGGTAATAAGTGAATCGCTTTCAATAACTCGTCCAAGTTTTGTAGCTCACACAGCCCTTCTTTACTTAAAGCCGCTAGTATTTCCCCAACACCACCATGATCGTACCCTACAACCGGCACACCGAGTGACAAAGCTTCTAAAACAGTGCGCCCAAAAGACTCCGGCTTTGTTGATAACGACAAAACGACATCTGATACCGCAAATACATCACGAATATCGTTTCTGGCCCCTGTAAAGGTAATCCACTCGTTAAGGCTTTCAGTGGTGATACGGTCTCGTAGTTCTTTTGCGTAATCAGGCCGCTTAGGATCCTCACCTCCCACTATAAGCCCATGAATGTTGGGATTAGTGTCTTTTAAGGCTTTTATCAGATCGATAAAATCATGATGGCCTTTCAAGCGCGTTAGTCGCCCGGGTAATGTGATCACTGTTTTATCTGTCAGCTGTGGATATTGCTGATACCAAGCATCAAGCCAAGCTTGTGTTGGCTTATAGCCATAAGGGAACTCTTCAGGATCAACGCCTCGATAGATCAACTCTACCTTACTCATATCCGTTTGCGGGTAATTCTCACGGATATAACGCTCCACCGTTTTCGAGACTGCAATGACCTTCTCGCCTTTGCACATTATCTCGCTGTACCAAGAGACGGAATACAACCCATGTACAGTGGTGATAAATCGAGGACGGGTAGCCTCTGGTAGACCTTTCCATGCCAACCAAACAATCCAAGCGGGCATGCGTGAACGGACGTGGAGTATGTCTGGACGTTCCTGAGCAATCCAACGGCGCAGTGCCCAGATATGTCGAAAGGTAAACAGCGACTTTTTGCCCAAATCCCACTTCACATGACGCGAGCCCTCTGCTTCGAGCTGTTCTACCATGCGTCCACCCGCGGAGATTACGATCGATTCATCGCCGTTTTTAACTAATGCGTCTGCAATCTCTAGCGTACCTTTTTCTACACCGCCTCCATTCAGGTCTGGCAATATCTGTACAACCTTCATAACCAGCCCTTCTTTAAAATAATGGAGGCACAACGGGAAGCCTCGTTAAAAAGTTCTTTTGTAGGCGCGTATTGCCCTATGTTTTCTTCTTGAAGAATACGCCCCGAATTTTTGAGCATCTCAATGCCTTTAGCAACTCGACTATCAATCTTAGATTCTAAAGAAAAAAGCCCGACGTTACAGCCGGCTGTTAGGGCTTCGTAAACCATAGACACACTATCCTCTGAAACCCAACAGTACTCAGCAGTCGCCAGCTGTTGCGGCAGCCATGTGGCATCGACACTTTCAACTGGAAAAATAGTTACCCGCGTTTCCTGACTCGATAGCTTATCTAGAAAAGAGGATGGCGTACGTCGAGAAGTCGTTAATAACCAGCTTATATCCTGCTTTTTATCTACCAAGCTTTTTATCTGTTTAATCACTTGATCGTCGTTCCAAACAAAATGTTTTGATGGCCCTCCAATCAAAAGCAAACCCGTTTGGGGTATTTTAGGATCAGCCTTCATCCTATTGAGCACCCCTAACGTGGCTACAATATTCACACGCGAAACATCCGGTTTATCGTGCTGCGGAATAATTGCTAAATCAAACCAGCGAGTAGGTAAAGAAGGCTTCATCAATACAATCGTTTTGGCCTGGTGTAACCAGCCTAAACATAAAATCGTCAAATGTGTTGAATGACCAGCACCCATAACTAGCCGATACTTACATTCCGGTCGACGTACTAACCCCAACACTGCACTGATGAATAGCTGCCATAATGTCTTTGGCTGCTGAAAATGAACAACCGCTGCCGGTACTTCCTCAATCAAGGCATCTGCTAAACCAATCGACTGGTTTTGATGGCCGGGCTTACCATCGGTCACAATACAAATATCAAGCACTCATGCCCCCAAAGGTTATAACATCATACGCATACTTAGGTGATAGACATATCATACAAGACTCACTGACAAACCCCCAATTTAACCCATAGTTTTTTTAGTCCTCGTTAGCCAATAGGCAATTCCTTTTTTATGATATGCTGATTACAATCATATACTTTGAGTCTCCACGCTATGCCCGGATGTTATTCAGACCATACGCCGCTTTTTGAAAGACTCAGCTCATACTATTTTATGTTTTCTTGAGGTAGCTCACATGGCAGCTTTTGGTACGGTATTCATGCCTGAAATGGCAATTTCCTGGTTTGATGGATCACACTGGTCAGCGGCGGAAATGGTATCTAGTGATAGCATTCAGTTACACCCCGGTGCTCATGTGCTGCACTACTCAAGCACTTGTTTTGAAGGACTTAAAGCTTTTCGTCATGAAGATGGTTCTATCAACATCTTCCGTATGGATCGTAATATCGAACGCTTAGCGCAAAGCAGTGAGTTACTGGCTCTACCGAGCATTGATAAAGCAGCTGTGCGCCAAATGATCATTGATGCTGTCGCTAAGTTCGCTGACGATGTACCTGTACCTCCGGGCTCTATGTATATCCGCCCTACTCACTTTGGTACAGAACCGGCTATTGGTAAGGCAGCATCGCCAACCCAAACCTCTTGCCTCTATATATTGCTTTCACCAGTAGGCGACTACTTTGCCGGTGGCGATACCACATTACGTCTATTACTCGAAGATAACGGTATGCGCTGCGCGCCACATATGGGCATGATCAAAAGCGGTGGTAACTATGCCAGCGCACTTCGCCCTATTATGAAAGCGAAAGCTGAATTAAAAGCTGACCAAGTGCTCTTCTGTCCAAACGGCGATGTTCAAGAGACGGGTGCGGCCAACTTCTTACTGATTGATGGTAATGAAGTCATCACGAAAGCATTAGATGAGAGCTTCTTGCACGGCGTAACACGTGATTCCATTTTGACCATTGCCCGTGATTTGGGCATCACCGTCGC
>DAIRSP010000222.1:0-3576 GCA_036804365.1 Neptunomonas sp.
ACCCGAGGTCACGCTACATGCCGTAGAAGAAGTAACCGTATGTGTTGTGGTTTGTGCATCACTGACAATGCTACAACTAGGATTGATAGCAAAGGCTGAATTTGCTCCTATACTCAACACACCAATGGCTACAGCGCTGACTAACGGTTTAAGTGTAGTCATTTTATGCAATGGATTTTCTCTAACATCCAACCTTGGTAATTGCTCAACAACTGTAGCTGGGCTCATTTTGTATTCCTTTTTTATTGATGTATGGAAATAGCGACAGAGTATAACAATTGGCTTGTATTACTTATATGTTCAGCACTGCATTAATTGGTATAGATATACGGGGTTCAGAGGTTTGACAAGCCTCTGCGCCATGCTCCAACCAGTTAGGGAAGATAATCAGCTGCCCCTCCTGTGGCGTAATTGTAATTTCACTTCCACAATTAGGCCTTAAGCTCCCCTGCCAAGGTGATAACATGGCACCGGCACGAGGATCTCTTAACACGATTCCGCCACTACCTTGCGGTACGTTTAAATAATAGCAAGCACTTAATAATGCTCCTGAATGATTATGAAACGTGTTGTAACCACCCTTTGCATGTTGGTTGACCCAAGCTTCTAACTTATACGCAAAACTCGGAGGGCCCATCTCGTTAAAGACAAAATCAAATACCCCTCTTACCGCATCCTCCAACTCTGCAAATTGTTTATTGTCAAATAAGGTTGGCTGGCTATTCCACCCCATTCTATTTGATCGGCCTGCAGGCTCTGGGTTTTGCGCTTGGATATCCTTAATCGTTTTTAACCACACTTCCTTATGAGGGTGTAATACACTTAGATCAACTGTCCAGACTCTCGTTGGAAACAGGTCTTGATGGAAAATAGTTAATTGTTTTTTTTCAGACATATAGATCCACCGCTAAACATAAGTATAGGTGTACAAACAAGCACCTTAGCCTAGATGAGTGGCTAATTGAAAAGTTTCTTCAATAACGGCTGATAACAACCCTAAAGTCGCATATAACCAAAAGTTATGGAGATCGTTGACATTCTTTGCAAAGCCTTTATATTTAATAACCTTATAAAAATAAAGTATTCAATTGGCAACAAAAGATGTTGATTCCACTTCTGTCCACTGGACAGACTGCTTCACATAATTTGATATTCCTACGCCCGACGTTCCGTTCCCATTCAGCCATACACCTGACCATTTGGTCAATATCTAAAGTCGTTTACATGACACTATTACAAAGGCATTTGAGATGAGTAGTAACTCCATAGATACGAAGGAGTTCCTGTCTCCTTTAACGCGCAGTACTCAGCGCACCCAGTATGAATGGGAAAGGCTTCATACCGCACTCAATCATCACGCTGTTGTGAGCATTACTGATGCCCTAGGCAATATTACTTATGTAAACGAACTGTTTTGTCAAATGAGCGGCTTTTCCGCCAACGAATTGATTGGGCAAAATCATCGAATCATACGATCGGATCTACATCCACCCGAATTTTATCAAGTCATGTGGTCAACACTGATCTCCGGCAATGTATGGAAAGGTGAGGTGTGTAATAAGCGTAAAAACGGGGAGCTTTATTGGGTGGAGTCGACGATCACGCCATTTATGGATGAAACGGGTTTACCCTATCAATTTGTGTCTATCCGAACGGACATCACTGCCGCAAAAAAACATCAAGAATCACTTCTACGTCGAGTGAAGCTGCAACATTGCCTCACCCAGACGGCTCAGATGCTTTTAAGCGTAGAACCCGAAAACCTAGAATCAGTAATCCAAGAAACACTTCAATTTACAGCAGCCTGTAAGTCAGCTCATTTTGCTGGGTTCTATCTAAGAGATCAGACATCGATTGTTTTGCAGGATGCGTGGGCTGCACCCAATATAGACCCCAAATTTACAGAAGAGATTCAGAAGTTTATTGATCTAAGTGATGCAAAGGCCGAGATGATAATGCAGCACCAGCATTACATTCGACTTGAAGCTGATCCTATCACTCACGATTTACCTCAAGAGTATAAATACTTAAAGGACGCGGTCGCTGTTCCCATTTTTCAACAAACCACTATCGTTGGCTATATTGTTTATGCAGTGAACCTAGAGTGTCACGAATGGCGAGTCGACTGGACTGAATCCTTAATGCTTATCAGCAATATGTTATCCAACACATTGCAACGAACCAACGCCACCAAAAAACTCGTCCGATATAAAGAACGTTTAGAAAGAGGGCAACACTTCGCCAAAATTGGCACATGGGAATGGGATGTCGATACACAGGCTCTCTATTGCTCAGAAAACATTGCACCTATTTTAAATCGAGATGAAGGCACTGCATCGACAACCCTGACAGAGGTACTTAATAAAGTCCCTAAAGAGGATAGAAAACTCATTATAACGGCGTTGAAGAATTGTTTGGCAGAGGGTACGCCCTACTCTGTCGAGCATCGAGTGCGTTGGCCCAATGGTGCTATCCGTTGGATATTGGCAAGTGGCAATGTCATCAAAAACACTCAAGGTGATATCAAACAAATTGTCGGCATTGCGAAAGATATTCATGAACGAAAGCTCAGCCAAATAAAACTACAAGAGAGCGAGCAAGAGCTTGAAAACGCGCAACAGCTGGCTCACTTAGGCAGCTGGAAAAAAGATTGCTTGACCGGCGAAGTGTTTTGGTCAAAAGAGATGTATAACATTCTGAAACTCCCTTTAAATACCACGCCTCTTAATTTCAACTCATACAAAGAGATGATACACCCTGAGGATCTCGACAGAGTTTCAAAGATTAAAGATAACGTGGCCAATATCGGCAATTATGAGCTTACTTTTAGAATACTCCGCTCCGATGGCAGTATTCGCTATATTCATGAGTTCGGTAAACCGGCTTTCGATAAAGAGGGTCGCGTATTAAGCATTATTGGCACTAGCCAAGATGTCACGCAACGCATTGAATCAGAGATCAAACTTGCCGACATTCAAAAGCGTTTTAGTTTTGCCGTCGAAGGCGCTGGTGATGGTATTTGGGACTGGAATCTCAATACCGGACATTTTGAGATGTCCTCTGGCTACTACACTATGCTTGGTTATGAACCGGGCGAGCTTCCACCGCACATAGATTCCTGGAAAAATAAGTTACACCCCGAGGACTTACCTCGTGCGAGCAAAGCCTTGGCTGACTATCTGAACAATCGTATTCCTAAATTCCATATAGAGGTACGAGTTCGCTGTCAGGATCACTCTTATAAATGGATTTTATGCCGAGGCACTATCGTAGAAAAGTCGTCGCGTAGCCGTGTCTTACGCATGATCGGCATCCACAGTGATATCTCAAAAAGTAAGTTTGTTGAATCTGAGCTTATCAAAGCGCATCGTTCTGCTGAGATTGCCAACAGAGCCAAATCCGAATTTTTATCGCATATGAGTCACGAGTTACGCACCCCTATGAATGCTATTTTAGGGTTTGGGCAACTCATGGAATATGATCCAAGCCTTCCTGAAGAACATCAGGAAAGTGTGCAAGAGATTCTCAGTGCCGGAAAGCACTTATTAACCCTAATTAATGATATTTTAGACCTAA
>DAIRSP010000223.1:0-3546 GCA_036804365.1 Neptunomonas sp.
GTTGTATTTATCGATTGAGCCCATCTGACTAAACCTCATTAATTCGTTTATTTAAGACGAACTCATTTTATTGATCTAAATCAATTCCTGCAAGATATATACAACTATTTATCCATCGACTGAAGACGTTTTAAAAGACTGCTGGTATCCCAACGGTTGCCACCTAACGCCTGAACTTCAGAGTAGAATTGGTCAACAATCGCTGTAACAGGAAGGCGAGCACCATTGCTGCGCGCTTCATTAAGAACAATACCTAAGTCTTTGCGCATCCAGTCGACAGCAAAGCCGTAATCATACTTTTCGTCGATCATGGTTTGGTGACGGTTTACCATCTGCCACGAACCTGCTGCACCGTGCTGAATCACATCAATGACTGCCGCGACATCTAAACCGCTTTTCTGTCCAAAGTGAATCGCTTCAGATAAACCTTGCACCAAACCCGCGATACAGATCTGATTCATCATTTTAGCCAACTGCCCTGCTCCGGCATCACCCAAAAGACTTTGAGATTTTGCGTAAGCATCGATTACCGGCTCAACTTTTTTGTAAACCTCTGAATCACCGCCACACATCACACTCAGAACGCCATTTTCAGCACCTGCCTGTCCACCAGAGACCGGTGCATCAATAAATCCTAACCCCTGTTCAAGGCAAACCGCATTGAGTGTTCTTGCAGCGTCAGCTGATGCGGTGGTGTGATCCACTAAGATAGCGCCAGGTTTCATACCTTTAATGGCACCCTCATCACCGGTTGTTACCTGATACAGGTCGTCATCATTACCAACGCAAACAAACACAATATCACAGCCCTCTGCAGCTTTTTCTGGGGTTTTAGCTGCTTTACCTGCGTATTCATTTACCCAAGCTTCTGCCTTAGCAAAAGTACGGTTGTAGACAGTTACTTCATGTCCCGCTTTGGTTAGGTGGCCTGCCATTGGGTAACCCATTGTACCTAAGCCAATAAAAGCAACCTTTGCCATGATATGATCCTTATTCTTTATATGATTCGTATTAGTAACTATGAGCTTACACAGTATTAAGTCCTATACGCTAGGATTGTTTTTATCGATTACTTCGGTCTATGCACAGGCTGGACAGCTTCCCCCTTTAGACTTCAAAACTCTGGAGGGTGAACCCATAACAATCGCAGCTTATGATGGCGAAGTTCGATTGATTAACTTCTGGGCAACTTGGTGTCCTCCCTGTATTCGTGAAATGCCTGCACTAGGTCGTCTAGAAGAGGCTGTGAAAGGACACGCGCGGGTTGTAGCGATCAATGTGGGTGATATGAGCGATCAGGTTGAGGCGTTCGTGCTCGAGAACTTTGATGGTGCTGAACCAGAAATTTGGTTGGATGAACCGGGCGCCGCCTTTATGACATTGCGTTTAGAGGGGTTACCAATGACGCTGGTGCTCGATAAACAGGGCGAAGTGGTCGATAAGGTGATCGGCGAGCGTGAGTGGGACAGTGAATCAGTCGTTAACTATCTTAAAGAACTGGCTGCTGAATAGCTGCCAGCTCTTTTTGTATTCAGCCAAGCTTTGCAAGTCGAGCGACAATGGCTAATACCATCTGAGCCGAATTTTCAGAAGCTGTCTCGATAAATTGATCAAAGCTTAGGTTGGACTCCTGACCTGCGATATCGGAAAGCGCTCGGATAACTAGGAATGGAACCTCAAAACGGTAACAGGTCTGTGCAATGGCAGCGGCTTCCATTTCGGCTGCTTTCATAGAGGGGAAATTGGCTCGCACCCTTTCCACATGGTCTGGATCACTCATAAAAGCATCACCGGTAGCGATTAATCCTCGCTGGCAAGCCGTATTTTCAAACTGAGCAATAGACTCTTCAGCTACTTTAAGTAGTAGTTCATCAGCTAAATAGGCTGCAGGCATTCGAGCCATTTGACCGATCTCGTAGCCAAATACTGTTAGATCAACATCGTGGTGACGAACCTCATCAGAGATCACCACATCCCCTACTTTCAGTGTTGGATCAAACCCACCGGCAGAGCCTGTGTTAATCACACAAGTCGGTTTAAAGTGATCCAACAGCAAGGTAGTCCCCACGGCGGCATTGACCTTACCGATGCCCGATTTAAGCAGTACCACATCGACACCGTCGATATGACCTGAGAAGAACGTAAAACCAGCGATCTCACTCACTTCAAGAGATTGAATACTGTTTTTTAAACGTTCAATCTCCTGATCCATGGCGCCAATCAATGCAATAACTGGGTTATTTTTAAGGGCATCTTCCAAACTGAGTTTGGTGACATTATTAGTTTGGATCTTGGCATTGATATCGTCAGGACGGCTCATCTGAAACTCTTAGGGTTTGGACTAATAGAGGGTAAATTCTAACACGATTTATTAGGACTTATTCAGCCCTAAGTTATCGTAAAGTTGTTCTATGTCGCGGGGTATATCGGCATGGATAGATAAGGGTTCTTCAGTTACTGGGTGGGTAAACTGAATCGATCTTGCCAATAAAACCAATCGATGAAGATTGAACTGTTCACGGAACATACGATTATGGCGACCCTCACCGTATTTGGTGTCACCAATGATGGGGTGAAGGAGATGCTTCATATGGCGACGAATTTGATGCTTACGCCCTGTATGTGGGAAACAAGCCACGCGGCTGTAGCGGGAGGTGGAATAGCGACCGACCGGAATTTCCAGCTCGATTTGCCCCATAACCTTAAAATCGGTTACTGCCTCTTTAGCCTCTTTATCTTGGCTCGCTAAGGGGTCTGCAAATTTATCGTATTTAGGAACCAGTGCATGCTCAATTCTGCCCTGAGTTTCATCAAACCACCCTCTTACAAGGCACTCATACTCTTTTTTCACGCCTCTGGCTTGAAACTGCTCTTGCATCCGTTTTGATGATTCAATCTCTTTACCCACCAGCATTACTCCACTCGTCGCTCTATCAAGGCGATGAATAGTATGCAGTTTTTCAGCATTAAACTGTTCTTTGAGCAAGCCCATTAAGGTGGGTTCATCAGGCTTTGTAATCCAACTTGGGTGTACTAATAGACCTGAGGGTTTATCCACCGCTATTAGGTAGTCATCTTCAAAGAGTATAGAGAGCTGCATGTCGGTTTCCTTAAGTTAGAGCAATGATACCCAATCGAGATAGGAACCGCAGTGTTTGGTGCTTTATATATTTTTGCTGCAGTGCACAAAAATGTTTGACACCTTTAACGAACCACAATATATTGAGGTTATGGTGCACTGCACAATATTTTAAATTAAGGAGTACTACTCATGATGAACGAACTAAAAGATAGCATGAAGCCAATGATGGCGATGGCTGAAATAAACAAGAAGACTGCTGAAGCCCTAATTGGTCTTCAATCTTCTTACGTAACAGAAGTTGTTAACGCCTCTCTTTCACAGATGAAATCACTGACAGAAGTGAAAGATCCAAAAGCGGCTCTTGAGCTTCAAGTTAAATACCTTAAAGATGCTGAAGCTAAAATGACTGAAGTGGCTGAGAAAGAGATCGCAGCACTTGCAGCAGCAAAAGCTGAGTTGACTGA
>DAIRSP010000224.1:0-3502 GCA_036804365.1 Neptunomonas sp.
CTCAAGCTATCTGGCATTAATGCGTTAATTGAGCCGATAAACAGCCGTGATATGCCGGGCTATTTTCTCACGACCCCGGCGCAAGCTGCAGAGGTGATTCAGTTAGCTAATCGAGCCAATCTTAAAATGCAGTTTGATCTCTATCATGCACAAATTATGTGCGGTGATTTGGTTACCCATCTGGAACGATACTGGCCTATGATTGATCATTTGCAGGTTGCTTCAGTGCCCCATAGAAATGAGCCTTCAAGCGGTGAAATTAACTACCCCTATCTCTTTAGCTGGTTCGATCAAAAAGGGTATCAAGGGTTCATTGGATGCGAATACCGACCTAAAACAACTACTTTAGAGGGATTAGGTTGGCTCTCTGAATACAAAAGGTCAGTTAATGGATAAACCAAAGGCACTTCTTGTCGCGGGTATCAGTGCTGAACTCAAAACGATGTTGGCCGAGGTGGTCGAGCTAGTGCCGCTCAACAAACAGGGCGATACGACTCAGTACTTAGCGGATCAAGGGGCTAGTCTTGAGCTTGTGGTGACCAGTGCTGGCAAAGGCTGTGCAAACGCATTAATGGAACAGCTGCCCAATCTTAAGGTGATCTTTAATTGGGGTGTCGGCTATGACAAAGTGGATGTCGAATTCGCCTCTTTGCGAAATGTCAAAGTGACCAATACACCTGATGTTCTAAACGAGTGTGTGGCCGATATGGCGATCGGTATGCTGATTGCTCAAGCTCGCTGTATGGGTGAATCTGAGCGGTTCGTCCGTCGTGGTGAATGGCTCAAAAATCCAACCCCGCCGATGGGGCAAAAAGTCACTGGTAAGCGCTTAGGTATTGTGGGCTTGGGGCGAATCGGACTTGAAGCTGCAAAAAGGGCTGAAGCCTTTTCGATGCAGATTCGTTATCACAATCGCAACCCGAGAGAGGATGTTAACTACGCTTATGAAGCGTCCATTCTTGCTTTGGCAGAATGGTCGGACTTCCTGTTATTGCTCTGTCCAAGCACCCCAGAAACTTATCGGGTCATTGACCGAGAGGTGTTGAAGGTTTTAGGACCCAACGGTTCGCTGATCAATATCGCTCGCGGTGCAGTGGTGGATCAGGATGCGCTGGTCGATCTTTTATTGTCGGGTGAGTTGGGCGGTGCTGCGTTGGATGTCTATGAGAAAGAACCAGAGGTGCCAGAGGCATTAATGGATCTACCCAACGTAATGCTGTTGCCTCACGTTGGTAGTGCTACCTTTGAAACTCGAACCGCGATGGCTCAGTTGGTCGTTGATAATGTGAAAGCGTTCATCGAATCAGGCAGTTTGGTGACGCCGGTTAATTAGCTCAACAGGTAAGTGCTCATAAAGAACCATAACGTAATACCTGTGCTAGCAAAAATGATGGCCCTTCTTACCCAGCTGTTTGGAATCCTTTTAGAAACGATACCTGCAGCATAGCCCCCAATAAGCGTTCCAACTAACAATACCAGTGTTTCATTCCAGCTAATCAGATCATTGATTAAAAAGAGCACAATGGCACAGCCTGAGATCGTTGACGAGTAGAGCAGTTTAAGAGCGTTCATCTCATTGACAGATCGGTAGCCCGCTAAACTGCAGTAGCTCAGCAGTAATATTCCGAGCCCAGCGTTAAAGAATCCACCGTAGATCGATACACCGATAAAAAGCAGTGTAAATAAACCGTTTTGCGCTTTATCGATATGGCGATGCTGTTGGCCCCATTTTTGTAATGTTTTATTAAAGTGACCACCGTAAATAAACAGTACAGTCGCAAACAGTAATAACCAAGGAACGGCTTTTTCAAATTCGCTGTTAGAGGTTTGTGTAAGGAGATAAGCGCCTATTATTCCGCCTATCGCAGAAATAAAAGAGAGGATCAGAAGTTTTTTAGGTGAATCTTTTATCTCTTGTCTGAGCGCATAGGTTCCCGATAGGTAACCCGCTGTTGCAGCGAAGGTGTTACTTGCATTGGCGATAACCGGGGGTACCCCAACGGCAATCAGAGCTGGGAAGGTGATAAAACTACCACCCCCGGCAAGAGAGTTAACGATGCCCCCTAAAATACCTGCGGCGGCAAGAAATAGAATCTCTTCCAATGTTAGTTGCTCTTTAGTTGAGTAATTAAGTGCCAAACAGATAGGGCTAACGAGACCGCTGCCGTAACAATAAGTACCTCTGCCATAGTAACCCCTTTGACGATCTCTGGTGTGTAACCGCAGAGTTCCCAAGGTTCAAATATCGCTGGGAGCCAAAGGTGAAGCGGAAGCCAGCTTGGGAAAGGGGCGCTCAATGTGCAGCTACTCTCAAACCAGTAGCGTTCGACCCCTAAAACTTGGTAGCTCTGATAGAGCAGAAATGCCATCAGTGGCACAAGCAAAAATGCTAGTAGCTTCTGAATGGAGTGCGCTGTGAAGATCTTTCCTGATAAGGCTAAGATGAGTGCGCCAAGCAGTGTGGCACGTATTTGTACGCAGAGTGCACAGGGGCCGTAATCAAGTAGATACTGAAAAACTAATGCACCCGCCTCAAGGCCTAGAGCGAGAAAAAGGGTGTAGCTCCAGATAAGTGGTTTTGGTGATTCTCTGAACTTAAACATGGCTTCTTTGTGTAGGTATTTTCTTTGAGATTCTAATCCTCTTTTTATTCGCTGTCGCTATTAAAAATTAACGGATTTTTAATTTATTTAAGTGGATTAGATTAAAGGGTTTATTTCATTATTTAGCTTGTTTTATTAAATATTTATATTTATTTATATTTTTATATTGAGAAAGTAATTTAAACTTATATATTATGTTGGTTGTAAATTAAAACTATGCGTCCCATTTTCAATATATGAATAGTATTAGGAATTTTTAATGAGCGATTTTATTAAAACTCTTTTGCGCAAAAACTCTCTTCGTAAACAGTGCCAATCGGTTGGTGTGGATGACATTGAAAAAGTGATAGCCGATCTAACGGATATTCTAGAAGAGCGTCGTGCTGAAGAGGCTGCTTTGCTAGAGCAGAACCGTGCGAAGCTGGAAGCGATTGAAGCGATTCGCCAGAAGATGCGTGAAGCGGGTATCGCGCTTGATGAACTGACCGGTATTACTGAGTCAGCACCAAAATCTCGAAAAGAGGTTAAAGCCAAGTACCAGATTACTGATGCGAGCGGTCAAACACATGCTTGGACTGGGCGCGGTCGTACGCCAACCGTCTTCGCAGACTACATGGCCTCTCGTGGTATCACAAAAGATCAACTGCCAACCATAGATTGATATATAATCCTTCTATGAGTGAAGGCCCTTCCTCGGAAGGGTCTTTTTGTTTCTATGTTTTGAGGTTGCGTCCGCATGTCTGATGAAAAACTGCAAAAAGTGTTGGCGCGCTCCGGTGTAGGCTCACGTCGTGAGATGGAGCGTTGGATCGAAGAGGGTCGAGTCGAAGTAAACGACAAATTGGCGACGCTTGGTGATCGTGTTTCTGCTGAAGATCATATTAAGGTCGATGGCAAAT
>DAIRSP010000225.1:0-3498 GCA_036804365.1 Neptunomonas sp.
CACAACCTTGCCAAGGTTGGGGTCGCGAGTTCGAACCTCGTTTCCCGCTCCAATATTTAATCTTATCTTTGATCGACTATACTAACCTTATTGGTTATGTTTCTTGCTATTCGGTCGCTACTATATCAATACCTTCGTGTTTCAAATCGTTTAGGCGTATGGGTCTGATGAGAACTATCTATTTTTTTCTGTTGAGTCTGCTGTTTGTAAGCTCGCCTGTGGTGTACGCAGAGAATATGTGTCAATCAGCTTCGAGTTCAGCGACTTCGGGGACGTTATATGATTCGGGGGGCGCAAATGGTGATTATAGTCGCCGTGAGAATTGCAGTTTCTTAATTAATCCTGCTGGAGCTTCATCGGTTACTCTTGTTTTTAGCTCTTTTGATCTAGAAAACAACGATGACTTTTTAGAGCTGTATGATGGTGCAACAACCTCTTCTCCCTTATTGGTAAGTAAAACTGGCAGCGCGGGGGGGGCATACACGGCTAACTCTGGTGTCATGTTGGTGGTATTTAGCAGTGACCGTGACGTAGAAAGGTCTGGTTTCGCAGCAACCTGGAGTGCAGTGACTGGGCCAATAACGCTTCCCTTGCCACGAGCAGATTGGCATTTGGATGAGATGAGTTGGAGCGGCGCAGTCAATGAAATCAAAGACTACAGTGTGAATGCTTATCACAGCAAAGCAAGCATGGTGCTTAACACGACGACCGACAGTGTCGTTTGCCGGGCCGCTGATTTGAGAGGCAATGGTACGAGTGATTTTCTATCTCTGGATTATCGTGCCATGAATGGGCTCACAGATTTTACTTTTTCCATTTGGGGTAAAACGTCCGAAACGCAGGTTCAGTCAATTCTGTCAGGCTTTGGCCCAACATACGGAAATGAGGTTTTGTTCTACTTCGATAGTTCGACCTATTTCCATCCCCTTATTCGAACGAATACATTTTATGGTAATCAAGATGGTTTTAACGTCACTAACTTTGCTAATAACCAATGGCATCACTTTGCTTTCACTCGCAGTGGCGATACGGTTTGCTTGTATTTAGATGGTGTGTTGCAGGGCTGTAAGAATGGTCTATCTACGCAGGCTTTAAGCATTCTTCAAAATGGATTGATCATAGGTCAAGAGCAGGATTCTTTGGCTGGCAGTTTTGATATCAATCAGGACTGGGATGGTCTTGTTGATGAGCCTATGGTTTTTTCGATGCCCCTGAATAGTTCGCAGATAAGCGCTATTTATAATAATCAGCGAGCGGGTAAAAACTATGATGGCACAACACGTCGTTGTTCATTGCCTGCTCCAGTGTTTAATTATCGATTTGATACCTGTAATTGGGCCAATGGTCAGGATGTTGTTGATAGCGGGCCGCTGAGGCTAGATGCCTATTCTGTGAACGGTGTACTTTCAACCGTGGGTGGGCAGATTTGTGGTTTGGCACAGTTCGATAGCGTCAATGATTATGTGCGTCTCCCCGATAGAGCTGAGGTTGACCTATCAACAGCCTTAACGATCACTACATGGGTTCGATTAAAGAATACGCCTTCAGAACTAAAAACTATCCTATCCAAAGACACCAACTATGAATTTCATATCAATAACGCTAGGCGGGTGTTTTGGTGGTGGAATGATGAAAATGGCAATACCCGTAGCTTTACATCAGCGAGTGCAATCTCTTTAAATCAGTGGCACCACATCGCTATTACCTATGTGTCAGGCTTGCAGGTTATTTATATTGATGGGGTTGAGTCAGAGAGAAGGACCTTCACGGGTAATTTAAGGCTTAACAGCAACGATCTGCAGATAGGTCAGGATCAGGGGTTAGGTAATCGTTTTTTTGATGGAGATATTGATGAGGTGAAGCTCTTTAATATCAATCTCGATGCTTCTGAAATAGCGCAAATTTATCAAAATGAGGCTGCGGGTCTTAATTACGATGGTGCCTTGCGGCCGTGTAACTGCACAGAGCCTGTGGCGGTTGATCATTATGCTATCACTCATGCAGGTTCGCTAGTGAGCTGTTTAGCAGGAGATGTGACAATTACTGCGCATGATCAGGCTGATGCGGCTGTAGATGCTGGCGATAGTGTTATTACTATCACGACCTCAACAGCAAAAGGTGAGTGGATGTCGATCCGCTCAGGCTCTGGGGTTTTAACGAATTTGGGTAATGGTCAAGCAACCTATCAGTTCCCAAACAATGGTGAGTCATCCGTCACATTAGAGTTTTCTTATCCGGATTTGACGGCTGATCCAGAGTCGGTCAACTTTAACGTAACGGACAGTGTATCGACTGACAGGCGAAATAGTGCTTCACCTGAAGATCAAAATTTATCCGTATCTGATAGTGGTTTGGTCTTTACGATTCCGGATACAGAGTCTTGTCTGAGTTCAGCCTCGGTGGTCGTGCGAGCGGTTAAAAAGTCTACTAATTCCAATAGTTGTGCTAGTGCTGTTTCTGGGAATAGAACGGTTTATTTTAATTACAACTATTTGTCGCCTTCTACCGGTAGTCGTGCACCTAAATTAACAGCGAATGGGGTTGAATACACATTAAACGCGAGTTCTCCAGGCGTACCTGTGTTTATGCAGTTTAATGCTCAGGGTGAAGCGGCAATGACGGTGGCTTATTCGGATGCAGGTCAATTAACCTTAAATGCCTCGCTTACTACGGCAAATAAAACATTAATGGGCTCCAATAGTTATGTCTCTTACCCTGCGAAGCTTGTCCCTTCTGCCACCATTCCTGTAACGGGGGCTTCTTTAACAAATCAAACGGTACCCGGTGGTGCTGTATTGTCAGCAGGAGCGAACTTTAATCTTGCTATATCGGCTCAATGCGCCAGCGGGGTCGTTACACCTAACTATCAACCGACCAGTGCGCAGTGGGGGGGTGCATTGTTTTCCCCTACACTAGCAACGGGTGGCTCTTCAGGGCAGCTCACAAGATCGACTGGAACTCTCTCTTTGGCGGATACCAGTGTGTGGCAAACCATCAGCTCGGGTTTCTCCGCGGGTGTGTTGTCTGATAGTGCTCGATATTCGGAAGTGGGTATTATTCGGTTATTGGCAAGAGATACTAACTATAAAGGTCATGCGATTGCTGAGCAGTCTACTATTGTGGGGCGTTTTATCCCTTGGCGATTCGATCTTACGGCAAATACGCCAGAGTGGGGTGCGCATTGTTCAGCCGGTAGTTTTGCTTATTCCGGTGAAGAGATAGGTTTCACGCTGGCTCCTCAAATATCTGTTGCAGCCTATGGTCTAGGTGGTGGGCGGGTGAATAACTATGGAGGAAGCTATTGGCAGTTACCCGCTGTTAAAATTGGCAGGCAGTATGTTAATCAATCAGGGTCGGTAGCCACGCTGGAATCAACCCTAGATCTTCTGTCGGGTAATTGGAGTGGCACCGAGACGGACTATGATGGGGTCGGGATTCATACCCTAGCAGGAGATCGCGTTAAATATACCCATGCAGCGCTTGAGTCACCTTTTACTA
>DAIRSP010000226.1:0-3482 GCA_036804365.1 Neptunomonas sp.
GCAGTACACTGTTCGCGATGTTGATGTGTCAGGAAGTATGGTCATCCCAGAGGATGAACTCAACGCTGTAATCAATATGCAGCCAGGTGAGGTTTTTTCTCGTAAGAGTATGACTAATGCGCAAGAAGCGATGACTAAAAAATTGGGTGATAAAGGCTATATGTTTGCCAATATCAGCCCCGTGCCTGAAACGCATGATGACAACTCTGTTTCTTTGAAATTCTTCGTAGATCCAGGCAAACAAATTTATGTGCGTCGTATCAATGTAAAAGGCAATAGTCGTACTGCGGATGAGGTTGTACGTCGTGAAATGCAGCAGATGGAAGCTGCGATTGTCTCTACGACCAATATCGAACGTTCAAAAGAACACTTGGAAAGAACCGGCTACTTTAAATCTGTTAATTTGGAAGCTACACCTGTTGCGGGAACCGATGATCAGGTTGATTTGAACTATACGATTGAAGAGCAACAGTCAGGTCAGTTTACAGCGAGTTTAGGATTCTCTCAAAGTGATGGTGTTATCTTAGATTTCGGTGTCGAACAGGATAACTTCTTTGGTTCGGGTAAAAAAGTTGGCTTTAATATTACGCGAAGCTCAACTATTCGCGAAGCTAGTTTCAACTATTTAGATCCTTTCTACACAGTTGATGGTGTGAGCCGAGGCTTTAACGTTTACTACCGTGAGACTGACTTCGCAGAAGATGATGTGAGTAGCTACTCGTTAAATGAATACGGTGCTGGCACTACGTTTGGCTATCCAATTGATGATTACCAACGCTTAAGCTTGTCTTTAGGCTTGGAAAATATAGAAATTAATGCCAATCCATATATTCCGGTTGATGAAATCGATAACTTTATTAGCAAAGAAGGTGACTCATTCATCAATGCGAAAGCAACGTTAGGCTGGTCTGATAATCACCTGAATCGTTCGATATTCCCATCTAAAGGCTATTCGAACCAGTTCACACTTGAAATTTCAGCGCCTGGTAGTGATTTAAATTACTATAAAGGCCTGTTTCAAAGTAAATGGTACCGGCCAGTGGTTGAAGACTCGCAGTGGATTATTGGCCTTAAAGGACGACTGGGCTATGCACAAAGCTTTGGCGATAGTTCATACCCGTTCTTTAAAAACTTCTTCGCAGGCGGTTTAAAAACTATCCGTGGTTATAAAAACAACTCGCTGGGTCCTAGAGACTCTAACGATGACCCGTTTGGTGGTAATATTATGGCGGTAGGTGGTGCAGAACTCGTATTCCCTATGCCATTTATTGAAGATCAAAGTAGTTGGCGTTCACTGTTGTTTGTTGATGGCGGTAACGTATTTACGACGGAATGTTTATCTACATCGCCGACCTCTACCTGTGAAGAGGGTATTACCTTTGATTCGCTACGCTATTCAGCTGGTGTTGGTGTAAGTTGGTTGTCGCCTATGGGACCATTATCATTCTCATTGGCTAAAGCGTTAAATGAACAAAGTGTTGATGAAACAGAAATTTTCCAATTCTCGTTAGGGCAAAGCTTCTAAGCTTAAGGAAATATAATGAAGTTGCTTAAAGTTGTATCTGTGTGTTTGTGCTTGTGTGTTGCGCCTTTAGCTATGGCGGAAAAAATAGCCGTTTTAGGTATTCAGGAAGCGCTGCTTTCATCAAAAGCTGCGGTTGATTTTCGCGAGAACCTAACGAAAGAGTTGAAAAAAGATGAAACAAGCCTGCTTGAATTAGAAAAGCAAGCTAAGGCTATCCGTTCGAAGCTACAAAAAGAAGGCTCTTCGATGTCTCCGGATGATCTGAAGAGAAATCGCCTTCAGTTCCAGAAAGCGTTTGAAGAGTATCAAAAAAGCGGGCAAGCACTACAACAAAAACGTGCTGAACGTGAGCAAGAGTTTTTGGCTAAAATGAAACCACAACTTGATGAAATCATTCGTACGGTAATCAAGGCGGATGGCTACGATATTGTGGTGGCTAAACAGGCTACTATCTATGCCAATAAAGGTATGGATATTACGCCAAAAGTTGTTGAGTTACTTAATAAGAAGTAATGTTGAAGAGCACTCAGCGTTATACGCTTAAAGCCCTAGCCGAGTTTGTCGGTGGGGCTTTAACTGTTTCTAACGATTATGAAATTACAGCACTCAATACACTGCAAAATGCAGGCGAAGGTGAGTTGGCTTTTTTGTCTAATCGGAAGTACCAGTCTCAACTTTCTAGCACGAAAGCCTCTGCAGTATTAGTCACACAGGAGTTCCAGAGTGTTTTGCCCTGTGCGGGAATAATAGTAGATGATCCTTATTTAGCATTTGCCAAACTGTCGAAGCTGTATGATTGGCGTGTATTTGAGCCCGGTATAGATAAAACAGCGGTATTAGCCGATTCTAGTGTTATCGACTCTGATGTCTATATTGGTCCTGGTGCAATAATAGGTCAGCAGGTGCATATACAAAGAGGCGCTTATGTTGGTCCAAATGCTGTGGTAGGCGATCATTGTAGGATAGGTGCAGGCACACGATTAGAAGCAGGTGCTGTATTGTATCCTGATGTATATGTTGGGTCGGGCTGTATAATTCATTCCGGTGCAGTCTTGGGGGCTGATGGTTTTGGGTTTGCTAGAGACAAATCAACCAATAAATGGGTTAAAATCTGTCAATTAGCAGGCGTTAGAATCGGCAATGATGTAGAAATTGGAGCAGGTACGACTGTAGATAGAGGTGCTCTCGATCATACCTATATTCATGATGGCGTAAAACTTGATAATCAAATCCAAGTTGCACATAACGTTGTGATTGGAGAAAGTACGGCAATAGCGGGTTGTACAGCTATAGCAGGAAGCACCCATATTGGACGCAATTGCACAATCGCTGGATTAAGCGGAATTACTGGTCACCTAGTGTTAGCAGATAATACCCATGTTACGGCGATGACCCTGGTAAGTAAGTCAATAACTGAATCAGGCCAGGTTATCTCTTCTGGCACGGGACAGGATCAGCACCTGAATTGGAAAAAGAATGTTGTGCGCTTTAAACAACTCAATGATCTTGCTAAACGCGTGACAGAGTTAGAAAAATCGAAATAATTTCTCTCATATTAAGGTTTATATAAATGATGGATGTAAAGGAAATTAGGGAATATCTCCCTCATCGCTACCCTTTTTTGCTTGTTGATAGAGTATTAGAGCTTACTCCGGGTGAATCCATCGTTGCGATTAAAAACGTAACCGTAAATGAGCCATTTTTTAATGGACATTTTCCAGACCATCCAGTAATGCCCGGTGTGCTGATTGTCGAAGCGATGGCTCAGGCTGCAGGTATCCTAGGATTCAAGACAATGGATAAGAAGCCGCAAGATGGCTCCATCTATTATTTTGTGGGTGCAGATGACCTTCGTTTTAAACGCCCAGTCGTACCTGGTGATCAGCTTAGATTAGAAGCTGTTGTGCGTTCCGAGCGCCGCGGTATTTGGAAATTTGATGTGAAAGCGACAGTAGAT
>DAIRSP010000227.1:0-3400 GCA_036804365.1 Neptunomonas sp.
CATTAAACGACAATTTAAAATTTTAGCTTCTAGGCATCATCCAGATAAAGGTGGAGGCCAAAATACCTTTATCGCCATACGAGAAGCCTATGAAATATTGATTCAATAAAGCTACTCATAAAAATTTCGTACTCTATAAAATCGTGCAAATCTTGGCTTTCCATTGCGCGTCAATCCATTAAATCGATAAGTGACTTGCGAACCAATTTCAGGTGGGGTCTGCCGATCCTTTAACGTTAAGCCGCTACCTAGTTTAAATTGTCTGCCATCAGCAGACTCAACGATTAATGCACCGACCAAGCCTTCAAACTGCCCCTTACCAGGCTGATATCCGATCACTCTCGCTTCCGCATCTTCGTAGCGTTTGTACTTAAGCAAAGCATCACTTCTAGATGCGCTATAAATGGACGCTCCCTGATAAAGAATGATGCCTTCCGCACCCTCACCGGTCCATAAGTCTAGTGTATCGTCGAGTTCCTGTTTAGAAGTAAATGGGTAGATTTCAACTGTTGCTACATGCGCTAATGCCAATTTATCAACCAATCTTTCTAACTCACGGCGCCGTTCGATAAAGCTTCCTATACGGTGAGGCATATCAAATAAGACGAAACGAACAGACCTCCAACGCTCATCCGGATGGCTCTGTCTAACGATACTGGAGAGTTCTTCAAATTCACCGCGACCTAACCACAACTCTCCTTCGAGATGAATATTGGGTAACAACTCAATAAACCAACTTGGCGCATTGATAAGGTACCCCTGCCGAGTAAGTAATTGATGACCATTCCAGTAGCCCCGAATACCATCTAGCTTCTCAGCAAACCAATACCCCTGTAACGAAAGATCACTGTTTTGAGCGTATTGATTGGCTAGCTGTACAGCAGGCGCAGCCTCTGCTGACAAGAGAGGTGAATAGAAACAGGAAACAAATGAACTCGCGAACAGCACACGAGAAGCCGCCTTGTGCATCTTCAACATAAAACACTCCATGTTTATTTGGTAAACCCTCCGTCCGTGGAAGGCTTGGATCAATTCCGTTATCTACGGTACTTAACCCCGTAAAAAATCGCAAATAAGACCGGCACGACAAACAACGTCAACAAGGTTGCAAAGCCTAAGCCATACATAATGGTAACTGCCATAGGCTCAAAGAACACATCACTGAGTAGTGGAATCATACCTAAAATGGTCGTGATCGCTGCCATAGTCACAGGGCGGACACGACTAACCGAAGCATCTTGAATCGCCTGCAGCCAAGAGTAACCCTCCTCCTCTTCGAGGCGTTTGATCTCCTCTACTAATACAATCCCATTTTTTATCTGCATTCCGATTAAACTTAAAATAGCTAACAGCGCTGTAAAGCTGAAGGGGGCTCCCATCACAATTAAGCCAAAGGTAACACCCACTAACGCCAATGGCACAGTTAGCCAGACCGCGAAGGTCTGTTTTAACGAGTTAAACATAAAGACTGTGATCACAAACATGACCAACACACCCAACGGGAATGGTGTGAATACCGCTTTGTTAGCCTTTTGTTGCGCTTCAAACTCACCACCCCAAACGATTTCGTAACCGATAGGTAGCATTATCGATTCCACCTGCGGTTTTAGCTTAGACAGCAATGCCGCTGCAGTAATACCAGAGTCAGGGTTGGGGTCAGCCAACACAGACAGCGTGCGTTTTCTATCACGACGTTTAATAAGTGGATCTTCCCATTCCACATTAAACGCTTTCACCACCTGACCAATACTGATGTAGGCGCGTCGAGCTGGGCTATATATTTGCAAGTTTTTCAACGCCTCTATCCCATCCCGCTCAGACTCTGGGGCGCGCAAGACAATCGGCATAAGTTCCGTCCCATCCCTATAGAGCCCTATTCTTAAACCATTAACCTGCAACTTCAGCGCATTACTCAAATCCGTTTCACTAATACCTAAACGTCGACCTTCTGCCTCGTCGTAGACAGGACGTAAAACCTTGGTTCTACCTCGCCAATCTTGATCAACATTAATCGCATCAGACTCCGCATTAAATATGTGCTGCACTTGTTGACCCAAATCACGCAGAACATCGGGATCGGGCCCTTTTATACGTGCTTCAATTTTGGCTTTAGTCGAGGGGCCAATCGACACTCGGGTAAATTTACTAAAGGTTTGCGGGAACTCCTCAGCTAATATCTCTTTAGTCTGAGCGATGGTCGGTGCTAAGTTCTCATAGGTATCGGCTTCTAAAATGACTTGCGCATAGCTAGCAAAGTTTCGCTCTGGCGCATAGGTCAACATAAAACGAGCGGCACCGCTGCCAATCGTACTTGTCACCTTATCGACTGCCGGCAACTGCAATAATCTTTGCTCAAACTGCTTGATATCGGCCTCAGTCGCCCGAATATCACTCCCTTCAGGCAACCAAAAATCGACCAATACCATAGGTAGCGAGGTTGATGGAAAAAAGCCCTGCTTTACATATTTAAAACCATAGATTGAGCTAGCAAGAATTGCGATCATCAAAACCATAGTTGTCCAACGAAAACGGATCGATAGATTGAGCATACGGCGGTAAACCTGATACACCACACCTTTATATGGATCTATTGATTCTGGCTTCTCGTCAGGCTGCACCTTGATCGGTTTAAAGAATAAGTAGCAGAAGAAGGGGGTAATAGTAATCGCCATTACCCAGCTGAGTAAAAGCGAGATAAATAGCACCCAGAATAAGCTACCGGTAAACTCACCCGTCGCATCGGGCGATAATCCGATCGGCGCGAAGGCGGTGATAGCAATAATAGTCGCGCCTAATAAAGGCCAATTATTATTACGCACAATGTTGTTGGCGGCCTGCATCGCGGTTAATCCTCGCTGCATCCCGATAATAACCCCTTCTGTGATAACTATCGCATTATCCACTAACATCCCTAAAGCAATAATCAACGCACCCAAAGAGATACGGTGTAGCTCTATCTCAAAGATACGCATCACAATGAAGGTACCCAAAATAGTCAGCAAGAGAACAGCGCTCATTAGCAGGCCGGGTCTTAACCCCATTGATACCAGAAGTACCAACACCACAATTGCTACCGCTTGACCTAAGCTAACCAAAAAGTCATTAACCGATGCTTCAACTCGACTCGGTTGATTGTAAATATAATCAACATTGATACCGATCGGCCGAGCGTACTCAAGCTCAGCCATCCGCTGGCTGACCGCTTGCCCTACCTCAACCACATTGACACCCGTCGAGAAAGAAACATTCAGAGTCAGTGCCGAATGCCCTTGAAAGCGATACAGGTGAGAAGGAGGATCAACAAACTCTTTTTTAACGCGGGCGACATCAGAGAGATAGACCAACTCACCATTTGACTCACCTAACACTAACCTAACGCGATAGTTTGGACCTGTGATCA
>DAIRSP010000228.1:0-3365 GCA_036804365.1 Neptunomonas sp.
TGTTAAGAACCTATCGTTAAGGATCGCCTCTTCTAAAGCTGTAAAATAAAAAGGCCGCAGATTAAAAGCCTGCGGCCTTTTTCATTCATCTAGCTAGTTCTATTCATTAACCTGATTACTGACAGGACTAGTACTCATTACATTATTTAAAAAATCTAGATTTGAACGATATTTGGATTGCTGGGATTCATCAGCGTCGCGAAAACGAATATCTTGAGTAACGAGGCTAGTGAGTAGGGCCTGGCTAACACTCTTAGCGTCTTTTAGGAAACCTAGTCCCTGATTCTCTGACGCATTCTGCAGGTTATTAGCGAAGTGACCTAAGCGTTTACCAGGATTGCCTGCGGCTTGATTATCCAAGTTTTCAACGGATTTATATTTAGCGATCGAGCTGTATTGTTCTGATTGCGTTAAACGCAGGTTCATCGAGGCCAACTCGGTTTTATCCATGCTGTACTGACTTGCTAGATCGAATGCTTTTTGTACATCGCCATTAAAGAACTCATTAGAGATCTCGTTTACATCTTGGATAAGGTTTTGCAATGCGTCGATTTCACCGCTATCTAAGTCGCCTTTAACACTGAACTGGTATTGGCTGGACTCTGAACGGCTGATTTCAAATAAGGCTTGGCTGCTACCGTCACTGTTTTTTTCTACGCCAAATGCACCTTGGTATTGGCTGTCACGACTGAAGCTGATGGTCACTTCATCGCCATCTTGTGTTTTAACTTTGAGTGATAATGTTTCAGCTTCTTGGTAGCGCTCTGCAGCGGTTAAGCGCGAAACAACATTACTATCAGCCGTGTCTTTACCCGGATTGATCGCACTGAGTGCATCCATGGTTTTATCTTCGGTTAGGTCAATATTGCTAGCAATGCTGCCTGATAATACGCCTAAGCCATCGAGAATTTCACGTGCCTCTGCAAAGCCCTTCTCAACGCCTTTCACCGCAGCATCATACATACTCTGGATGTCAGCTTCAGAGCGTCCATTACGTCTAGCCGCTTCAAGTCCTTGAGCCACAAAGTCGCCGATGCGGTTGGCCACTTTTTCTGGAGAAAAGTCATCTTCATTTAGCGATTTCAGATCGCTGGCATTCATGCCAGGGATGTTGCTCGCTAGGCGATTAATCAGCGTATCTTCACTCGCCGCTTCAGGTGTCTTACTATGACTACTAGACTCAAGAGACCCTGTTAACGAGTGCTGTGAATAGGCAATGTTTGAATACAGAGTACCAATCATGGTGAGCCCCCGAGGTTATTAGTCAATCTACCTATGATATCGACATATCTTAGTAGAGCTTGAGCTCATATTAGTCTGTATGAATTAGTTTCACGTACTCTAAGGGGCTGCAATCGGTCGTTAGTGGTAGTGCAAATAAGTATGGAGATACATAGAATAGTGGGTATTAATAGGTAATTGACTGAGCAGTTTAAGGAGTTTGAAATGGAAGATTTATTACCCGAGTTGTGCGACCAATTTCCTGATTTAGTTCAGGTGGTAGAGCCTATGTTTGGTAATTTTGGTGGTCGTGAAACGTTCGGTGGTCAAATAGTGACATTAAAGGCGTTTGAAGATAACTCCTTAGTACGTGAGCAGGTTGCCTTGCCCGGTGCAGGAAAGGTCCTAGTGGTTGATGGTGGTGGATCAATGCGCCGTGCCATGCTCGGTGATATGTTAGCTGAAAAAGCTGAAAAAAATGGCTGGGAAGGGATCATCATCTACGGATGTATTCGCGATGTAAATGCGATTGGGCAGTTAGACCTAGGTGTTCAGGCGCTTGGCACAAATCCACTTAAAACAGATAAGCGTGGTTTGGGAGATTTGAACGTCGATATTACGTTTGGTGGCGTGACTTTCCGTCCGGGGGAATTTGTTTATGCTGACAATAACGGTATTTTAACTTCACCAGTGAAGCTTGAACTGCCAGACGCTTAATCATCAGCCGCCTAAAGGGATCCCATTAGGCGGTTATTCTATCTATGGCTGATAATCTGTTGTTTCATGAGCGGATCAGAGAGTAGATCAGCCAAAGTGTAGCCTTTAAGTACATTCATAAATGCTTGTTGTGCTTCGAAAAAAACAGGTTTTAGTGTGCAGTGACGCATCAGTAGGCAGCTAGGTTGATCGCAATTAATAAGAGGACCGCCGCCTTCTGTTTGCTCAACAACTTGACCGATATTAATTTCATCAGTGGCTAAGCCCAGCTTTATGCCCCCATGTTTTCCTCGATAGGTTTTAAGGTGTCCCGATTTTGCTAGACCATGAACAACTTTTCGTAGGTGTTCAGTGGAGATGCCGTAATACTCTGAAATTTCGGCAAGATGGCAGAGTCGATCATTATTAACAGCGACATAAAATAACACTCTTAGCGAGTAGTCTGTAAATCGACTCAGCTGCATAAATAGCCTTTTAATCAATCAAATTTTGCAAAGTGGGGCCAGTATTGTTGTACCACAGGGCCTTTCTGATCCCAACTGTGACAGCTGTTCATGATTAAAGGCAAGGTACTTCCTTCTTTCCAGTTCTCTCTGCTATCACGCGCTTGGAAGGTTGTTTGAAATGCTGTGGTAGCGATAGGTCCCAGTAACTCCAATAGATGCGTACAGCCTGAAACGCCTGCAAATAGGGCTTTGGTTTGTTTAGTAAAACCAGGCTTAATTTGTAATCCAATTAATTTCTTATAGCTGGTCGTAATCTCTTTGCAATGTCGGAAAGGGGTTGCGTCCATTGTTGCTTCGGCATCCAAGATATTTAAATGGATATCGATTGTAATCCGAAGCGCCATGTCATGAATGAAGTCACCGGCAGGGATGATGCCTGCCTCTTTCTCTGCTGAGAGAATGGCATGATCTTTTACATCGGTCATATGGCCTTCAATATCCCATAACCCATCTTCACGTAAGTAGCCTTTGCAAATGACTGTACGGGTATGCTGTTGCACGCGTTTTGCTGGTGTAGGTAAAGGCATATCTCAATCTTCTATACAGTTAATTATGATGCTGCTAGGGGAGTAAATTGATCATTAGGGATCATTCTGGGTTTTTTGTTGTCAGATTAGCGCCGGTTACATAAATTGAGCGAAGATGGCTAGTCTATATAGACCACTGACTTTCGGACAACAAAGAGAGATTTTAGCAAACTACCGCTGTTTAAAGAACTCTATATACAGTACTCACCGTTGCTAAAATAGTAATAAAATTAGGGTAAGCTATGGGTAATAAACCTGTATATTGATACCTAGGGTTGTTACCTATATCGCAATAATATTTGATATTTATAATTAAAAGTTAAAAATAATAAAGGTTTTTTAAATATATGATTTTATATGATTATTTTCGTTCATCTGCAGCTTACAGAGTACG
>DAIRSP010000229.1:0-3332 GCA_036804365.1 Neptunomonas sp.
TGATGGAAGTCTATCCCGCCGGAGAGGAACCTATCTCCGGTGCAGATAGTCGTAGCCTGTGTCGGAGTATTCGCCAGCGTGGCAACCTTGAGCCGGTCTATGTAAAAACAGCGGATGAAGTACCCGATATCCTCAAAAATATATTACAACCAGGCGACATCTTACTCACACAGGGCGCAGGTAATATTACGGCACTCGCCCATGAACTTTCTGGTATAGCATTAGTAGGAACAGACGCATGACATTTCGGATCAGCGATGAGCAAGCAAAAGCTTTTGGCCGTGTAGCGGTGATTTATGGCGGTAATTCGGCAGAGCGTCCTGTTTCATTAAGAAGTGGCAAAGCGGTATTAGGGGCGCTTCAAGAAGCGGGTGTGAATGCGTTTGGAATGGATCTTTACGGTGAAAATGGCGCGCTAAATCCGGTAAAGCAGCTGTTAGAGCAAACGATCGATCGCGCATTCTTGGTGCTTCATGGTCGTGGTGGTGAAGATGGCACTGTTCAAGGTTTGTTAGAGATGATGAACATTCCTTATACGGGCAGCGGTGTTGCTGCGTCGGCTATCGGTATGGATAAATTACGCAGTAAGCAGGTTTTTGTGGGTGCAGGTTTGCCGACACCGCCGTTCCGAGTATTGCGTGATCAAGCAGATATTGAGTCCTGTGCTAATGAGTTGGGCTTTCCACTCATGATTAAACCAGCTCATGAAGGCTCGAGCATTGGGATGCATAAAGTAAATAATCTTGACCAGCTCGTATCCGCTTGGAGTGATGCGTGTCATTATGATCAATGTGTTATTGCAGAAAAATGGATCACCGGCGCAGAATATACTGTTGCCATTCTTAATGACAAAGCGTTACCAGCGATCAAACTAGAAACACCGCATGATTTTTATGATTATGATGCCAAGTATCAAGCCAATGATACCCGTTATCTGTTTGACCATGGTTTATCAGAAGAGCGTGAAAATGCATTGCTGCGTCTCGCTGAACATGCGTTTAGTGCATTAGGCTGTAAAGACTGGGCTCGGGTCGATGTGATGCAAGATCAACAAGGTGAATTTTACCTGTTGGAGGTGAATACAACCCCGGGGATGACAGACCATAGCTTAGTGCCTATGGCTGCTAAACGCGCCGGTAAAAGTTTTGCTCAATTAACAGTAGAAATTTTGGAAGAGGCAGAGTAATGTCCGCCGCTCTGCACGACCTCAAGGTTTTTGATCAGCGCACGTTGCCTCGTATGGCACGCCCGTCTGCGCAGAAAAAAGTTGAGGTTGCTGTAGAAGAAGATGTGGCATCAGATATTGAATGGCGCCCTATTCTCATATTAACGGCGTTACTCATCTTTATTGGTTTGATGTGGTTAGGCTACTCAAAAGCGAAGGCATTACTGGATCAACCTGTCAGTGAGATCCGCATTTTAGGTAATACCCATTACCTAAATAAACGCGTCCTCGCTGAAAAGTTATCAGCAGGTATTAATGCACCGCTGATCGATATGGATATTAAAGCGTTACATGAATTGGTGTTAGAAGATCCTTGGGTGCATGGTGCGAAAATCCGTCGTGATTGGCCTCCAGCAATAGAGGTGATGATTGATGAGCAGATTCCTGTGGCTCGCTGGGGCTCGAAAGGATTGCTCAACCATCAAGGTGATATATTTTGGCCCGACGAAGCAGGTGATTACACCAAGCTTCCTTTATTAGATGGACCGGCTTCAGATACGCAACGCTTAATGTCGCAGTACCATGATTTAAGCCCCATGTTTAATGGTGCCAAGGTTAAGATGGTCGGATTATCACTTGAAGCACGTGGTGCTTGGACATTAACCCTAGACAACGGCATTCAGGTGGTTGTTGGGCGTGAACAATTAAAAGAGCGGCTGCAGCGTTTTCTCAACATCTATCAAGCGGTGTTGGCAGATAAAGCAGATAAAATAGAACGTGTAGACATTCGCTATACCAATGGGGTGGCGGTCAAGTGGCGCGCTCAGCAAGACGAGCAGCCTGCAGCACAGCAAGACGAACAGGTTAAGGCGGGTTAATTAAAAATGTCAGATGATAATATGATCGTTGCACTGGATATCGGCACCTCCAAAGTGGTGTGCTTGGTAGCCGAAGTGATGCCATCTGGCCAGATAGAAGTGGTTGGTATTGGCTCGCACCCATCCAGAGGGATGAAGCGCGGTGTTGTGGTCAACATTGAATCCACAGTGAGTTCTATTCAACGCGCAGTTGAAGAAGCCGAATTGATGGCAGGGTGTAAAATACACTCCGTGACCGTGGGTATAGCCGGTAGCCATATCAGCAGCCTCAACTCACACGGTATCGTTGCTGTACGCGACCGTGAAGTGATGGAGCATGATTTAGAGCGCGTTATCGATGCGGCCAGTGCCGTAGCGATTCCGGCGGATCAGAAGATTATTCATATCCTGCCGCAAGAGTACCTGATTGATAATCAAGAAGGGATCAAAGAACCCTTAGGTATGTCAGGAGTGCGTCTGGAAGCAAAAGTGCATCTCGTGACCGGTGCCAGCAACGCCATCATGAACATTGAAAAGTGTGTACGTCGTTGCGGTTTAGAAGTCGACGGAGTGGTATTAGAGCAGCTTGCATCTAGCTATGCCGTACTGACCGAAGATGAAAAAGATTTAGGCGTGTGCATGGTGGATATCGGCGGTGGTACCACGGATATCGCGATCTTTATTGGTGGCTCCATTCGTCATACCGGTGTTATCCCGATAGCGGGTGACCAAGTCACTAACGATATCGCTATGGCGCTGCGTACCCCGACACAACACGCAGAGCAGTTAAAGATCAAATACGCCTGTGCGCTAGCGCAGCTTGCAGGCCCGGATGAGATGATCAAAGTATCGAGTGTGGGCGATCGTCCACCGCGCGATCTCTCTCGTCAGGCATTAGCGGAGGTGGTTGAGCCACGTTACGACGAACTCTTCACCTTGGTACAAAATGAACTACGTCGCAGTGGTTATGAAGACCTGATTGCAGCCGGTATTGTGTTAACCGGTGGCACCGCGAAGATGGAAGGGGTGGTTGAGTTAGCAGAAGAGATCTTCCATATGCCGGTGAGGCTGGCAATGCCGCACGGCGTGCGAGGCATGGATGACATCTTAGAGAACCCGATCTTCGCAACAGGGGTTGGTTTATTACATTACGCAAGCCAAGGTGGTCGCGTGGGCAGTGCATCGTCAGTGCAGATGCCTTCGAAGAAAGAAGCCTTGGTGGTAGAGCAAAGAACAAAAGAGAAAGCGCCGAAGCCTGTAAAAGAGGGCCCAAGTGCAATCAGTCGGTTTAAAGACTGGCTGAAAGGTAA
>DAIRSP010000230.1:0-3293 GCA_036804365.1 Neptunomonas sp.
GTGTACCCTGATCCATAAAATTCATCTAAGTCAAAATACTCAACAGCTACAGCTTTAGATGCATAACCACTATCCTTACCTCCAAAATAGAGGTTGATTGTTGCATCGCTTATTGAGAAATCATTACTGACCAGTAGATGTGCATTCGTTAAAACATCATTAGCCCCAACCAGTGACCCCGTGCCGTCATATATATATTTTCCATCTGGTGTAACGACTTCTATATCAACTATCCAGTTTTTCCAGATGCTCTTATCAGAGTCTTTTAACATTGACATAAAATCTCCCATGCAGGATCAATAATTGTTAGATGATCAACTCAAAATCATCGGCATCCTGCCAAGCAGGAAACTTTGTTTTGAAGTCCACTAACGACTGATGATTCAATGCTACCGTTTCAACAAACTCGGCATGCGGCGCGTTATCAATTAATGCTTCTCCCTTATAATCTAGCGCCATTGAATCACCACTGTAACTTAACCCTGAGCCATCGGAACCAATACGGTTCACACCTAACATATAGCTCTGGTTTTCTATAGCGCGTGCAATCAATAATGCTCGCCATGGCTCGCGTCTAGGTTCAGGCCAGTTAGCAACACAGATAGCGATGTCGTAATCATTACGATTACGCATAAAGACAGGAAAGCGAAGGTCATAACAAACCGTTGGTAATATTCTCCAACCGCGATAGTTAAAGACAACGCGTCGAGCCCCCCCTTCATAATGCTGCTGCTCTTGTCCCATTCTGAAGAGATGCCGCTTGTCATAAAAACGGGACTCACCATTAGGTTCCACAAATAAAAACCGATTTACAAAGCCTCGTTCAGCAAGCATGGCGATAGATCCACACACGGCAGACCCCATCTGTTCTGCTTGTTGTTGCATCCAAACAAGTGTTGCAGGCGCGCTTCCCTCGGCGTGCAGTTCGGGTTGCATCATAAAACCCGTCGTGAACATCTCCGGCAATACAACCAGATCCGTCTTCCCTTTGAGCGGTGCCAACAATTGTGCAAACATCTCTCGGTTTGCATCTGGTGAAAGCCAAACCAATGGTGACTGAATTAACGTTACTCTTAAGTCTTCAACCATGATTTTTCTCTCTAAATCGCATTAATCAATTCTGCTGCACTCGCTATAGTGGTATCGCTTTTTGCAAAACAAAAACGGACTAAATGCATATCAGGGGGTGCGGCACAGAATACAGAAACAGGAATAGCTGCAACGCCCTTCTCTTTAATGAGCCAATGGCAAAATTCAATATCAGACAGATCGCTGATTTTGCTGTAATCAACTAGCTGAAAATAGGTGCCTTTAGCCGGTGTAAAATCAAAACGACTGTCTTTAATAAGTGAGCAAAAGAGGTCGCGCTTTTTTTGGTAAAAGGCTGACAACCCTTGGTAATGTTCAGGCTCTTCACGAAGGATATCTGCCAAAGCAAACTGCATTGGGGTGCTGGTCGAGAAAGTTATATATTGGTGTATTTTCCTAAACTCTGCCGACAAGGCCGGTGGCGCGATACAGTAACCTATTTTCCAACCGGTTGTGTGGTAGGTTTTTCCAAAAGAAGAGACGACAAAGCTTCGCTGATATAGCTCTGGATGGCGGAGTATGCTTTGGTGTATCTGCCCATCAAAGACAATATGCTCGTACACTTCATCGGATAAAATTAATATCTCGGTATCACGGACCAATTCAGCGAGTTGAAGCATATCCGCTCCACTCATAACTGAACCCGTAGGGTTATGAGGTGTATTGATAATAATCATGCGCGTTTTAGGATTGATAGCGTCTTTCAATTGTTGCCAATCAATCGTGAACTTAGGAGGTTGAAGCTGCAAGCGCACGGTTACACCACCATTCAGCTCTATTGCAGGTTCATAACTATCGTAAGCTGGATCAAATACAATTACTTCATCTCCCTGCCTAACGACGGAAGCAATGGCACAAAATAGTGCCTCTGTCGCTCCCGATGTAACAGTGATCTCGGACTCTGAATTAATGCAAGCCTGGTAATGCGCCTGTGTCTTTAGAGCAATTTGCTCACGCAGAGCCGGTACACCTGTCATCGGTGCATACTGGTTAGCACCTTGCGAAATATAGTGCCCTACGGCATTCAGCAATGTTGCTGGACCTTCAAAATCTGGAAAGCCTTGAGATAAATTGATAGCTTGATATTGCGCTGCCATTTGCGACATTTGGGTAAAGATTGTGGTACCGACTTTCGGCAACTTGGTCGATGGATAATTCATAGTCGTTACTCTAACTCACCTACTATGGGCTGCTGCCAACCTAATTTATTTTCAATTGAGGATATAATCAGACCCGCAATATCTTTGCCCGTGGCCGTTTCGATTCCTTCCAATCCTGGAGAAGAGTTAACCTCTAATAGAAGAGGTCCTTTGCTTGAGCGAATAATGTCCACTCCTGCAATTTTCAAACCGAGTGCTTTAGCTGCTTTAACCGCTAATTTGCGCTCTTCAAGCGTCACCTTTGCAATAGAAGCCGTTCCACCTTGATGTAAGTTAGCGCGAAATTCACCTGGCGCCGCTGTTCGCTGAATAGAGGCGACAACTTTGCCATCAATCACAAAACAACGCAGATCTTTGCCATCCGCTTCTTTAACAAACTCCTGTACTAACAGATTAGCACTCACCGCTTTAAAGGCATTAATAACACTTTCAGCTGCTTTTTTAGTTTCAGCTAATACAACGCCGCTGCCTTGGGTTCCTTCCAAAAGCTTAACTATAAGAGGCGCACCGCCCACCATCTCAATAAGGTCATTGGTGTCCATAGGGGAGCTTGCAAAACCCGTTGTAGGTATACCTATCCCAGATTTTAACATGAGTTGGAGGGCGTACAGTTTGTCTCTCGATTGTGCAATCGCGTTAGAAGAGTTGATGGTATAGATACCCATACTGTCAAACTGTCTTGCTAGAGCACAACCATAGAACGTCTGACTCGGTCGTATCCGCGTAATCACTGCATCTAAATCGCTAAGCGATGCACCGCCTCGGTAATGTACATCCGGGTTTACATCATCCACTTTCATGTAGCAATGTTGGATATTGAGGAACAGCATCTCATGCCCACGCTCCTCGCCCGCTTCGAGTAACCGTTGGTTGCTGTATAAATCTGGATTACTCGCCAGCACCCCAATTTTTAGGCCAGTCTTTGGGCGTATCGTCTTGCCATAGAGTTGCTCTAAATACTCTGGGTTTATATCACCAAGCGCGAAACGTTTAGCAGGATCCACCAGCAACTTATTGGCCATCGCTTGCCGCCCAAGTAGCATG
>DAIRSP010000231.1:0-3257 GCA_036804365.1 Neptunomonas sp.
GACCTGTACAATGATTGCGAACTCGATATGCCTTGCGATCTCACCCTTGAACCAAATGAAAACGATGATGTTGAACTCGAAATATGGGCTCAAGCATTCATGGAAGGTGTATTCCTTAATGAAGAGCAGTGGTTCTCAGAGGGTACTGATAAAGAGGAAACCGTCGCTGAGTTGATGCTACCTATTATGGTTGCTTCTAACCTGTTTGATGAGCCTGAATTTACAGAAATTCGCGACAATGACAATTTAGCTGACCAGATGGTCAACGAAATTCCAGATATTCTTGTCGATCTTTATCTGCTTTACCACGCACCAGAAAAGTAAAAAAAAGCCCGCGACTGCGGGCATTTTTTTGATTAGCTACGACTCAATGTAAATCCTAGGCACTCGCCGTGTAACCCCAGTGAATAGCGTGTAAGGAATTGTTCCACAGTATTTAGCGACTTCATTAACATTCAACTGCGCACCCCAGAGCTCAACATGCGCGCCGACATCAACATTGGACAAGCCGGTCAGATCCACGGTGCACATATCCATCGAAACACGCCCAATGATTCGGGACTTTTGCCCATTTACAAAAACGGGGGTACCTGTCGGTGCATGTCTTGAGTATCCATCGCCATAACCAATCGCGACGGTTCCGACACGTGTAGGTCGATCACATATAAAGCTTGCGCCGTAACCAACCGCCTCACCGACATCAACATCATGAATCGCTATAATTTCACTGCATAGCGACATAGCAACAGCCAACTTTTCAGCCTGCGAATGTTCTACCTCAAAGGGTGATGCACCGTACAACATAAGGCCTGGTCGAATCCAGTCACGATGCAGTTGAGGCCACCCCAAGGTTGCAGGGGAATTAGCGATACTATGAGGCGCATCAATCCCCTCAACTGCACGATCGAATTGAGCTACCTGATTATGAGTATGCTCACTCTCTAACTCGTCTGCACACGCTAAATGGCTCATTAAGACCACTTGTTCTATCCCAGAACATTGCTTAATTCGATCATAGATTACCCGGTACTCTTTAGGGTCTACACCTAAACGATGCATACCTGAGTCCATCTTCAACCAGACATGAATAGGCGTACTCAGCTTAGCACACTCAATCATTTCAACCTGTTCTAAACGATGAATAGCCGTCCAAAAATTATGCTCTGCAATCACTGGAATCTCATCAGCTGAAAAGAAGCCCTCTAACAGTAAGATAGGCTTCTCAATACCGGCTGCACGTAACTCGAGTGCCTCTTCTATACATGCAACCCCAAAAGCCGGCGCTTGCGTAGCTAATGCTTTAGCCACTCGTACTGCCCCATGCCCATAGGCATCGGCTTTAACCACAGCAATCGCTTGAGAAGAAGACGCTAAACTAGCCGCCAAATTAAAGTTTTGACGAATCGCTGATAAATCAATGATTGCACGTGCAGCACGCCCCATGAAACTCTCCGTTTTCGCAAAAAAACTGACTTAGTCAGCTAAAACCATAATGGCTTCAACCTCGATATCTGCATCCTTAGGCAGGGCTTTAACTGCATATGCAGCACGCGCAGGGTAAGGTGCAGAGAAATAACGAGCCATGACTTCGTTGACTTGCGCAAAGTACTTCAGGTCAGACAATAAAATTGTGATTTTTACAAACTCAGACAAAGAACCGCCCGCAGCTTCGGCTACCGCCTTCAAGTTTTCAAACACCTGCACGGCTTGTGCTTCGAAAGATTCTGTAACCATTTCCATCGTTTCAGGCACCAACGGAATTTGGCCAGACATGTACACTGTATTGCCTGCTTTAACTGCCTGAGAGTAAGTACCGATAGCGGCAGGAGCTTTATCTGTAGAAATAATACTGCGGTTCATAATGATTCCTTTTTAAAAATGAATAGTTAGGAAAATAAAGTCGTAACAATAACAGCCCAGCTGTAATTGTTAAGCATATCTTTCAATTCCTAGCCCTGTTGGATCAATATCCGGAGTTTTGCCCGAAATAATGTCTGCAATAAAACGCGCCGACCCCACCGCCATTGTCCAACCTAAAGTACCATGCCCAGTATTCAGGAACAGACTTGGGTATTTAGTTCCACCTAACACAGGTGTGCCATCCGGTGTCATCGGACGCAATCCCGTCCAGAATTCAGCTTTGGCTAAATCACCGCCACCCGCAAAAAGATCGTTGACCACAAAATCAACATTACGACGACGTTCATCTTTTAGGCTTAAATCATAGCCTGTTAACTCTGCGGTACCGCCTACACGGATACGATCATCAAAGCGAGTTACAGCAATTTTATACGTCTCATCCATTACGGTTGAAACCGGTGCACGCGATTCATCAACGATTGGCAATGTCAATGAATAACCCTTAACTGGATATACAGGTATTTGAACATCGACTTGCTTAAGCATTAGTGGACTGTAGCTACCAAGTGCCATCACAAAGCGATCAGCCTTCATGATACCCGAAGCTAATTTGACCGCTTTCACATCACCCTGATCAACCACAAGCCCTTGAATATCTTGGTTGTAGAGGAAAGTGACGCCTAGTTTTTCACATTCGGCTGCCAAGCCTTGAGTAAATTTAAAACAATCACCGGTACCATCACCTGGAAGACGCAGGCCACTGATGATTTTCTCTTTAACAAAACCTAAAGCGGGTTCTTTATCGACACACTCTTGTCGATTTAACACTTCATAGCGTACGCCGCACTCTTTTAAAATTGCGATATCTGCCTTAGAGGCCTCAACTTGTTTCTCGGTACGAAATACCTGAAGTGTTCCACCAAAGCGTTGATCGTAATCGATAGCGACTTCGTTATTTAGCTCATTCATGCTATCTCGGCTATACTCTGCTATACGCAGCATGCGCGATTTATTCACGCGATAAGCCGACTCGGTGCAGTTTGTCAGCATTTTTAGTGTCCACTTTAAGAACACAGGATCTAAAGAGGGCTGAATACGTAAAGGGGCTAAATCCTGCATCATCCATTTAATGGCTTTGATTGGCACACCAGGCGCTGCCCAAGGTGCTGAATAACCGGGAGAAATTTGCCCTGCGTTAGCGTAGCTTGTTTCTAACGCGGCGGCTGGCTGACGGTCAACTACCGTCACTTCATGCCCCGCTTTCGCTAGAAAATAAGCACTTGTTACTCCAATAACACCACTACCTAATACTAATACTTTCATTTCCTAGCTCCAAAAGCGAAACAACACATAGCACTAGATTAATAAAAAATAACAAAATAATCTTATTGAATTAT
>DAIRSP010000232.1:0-3137 GCA_036804365.1 Neptunomonas sp.
ATATATGTTCGCAGGCATCTCTGGTGACAATAACCCTGTACACATCAATGAGGAGTACGCTAAAACAACACCTTTTAAACAGCGTATTGTTCACGGTATGTTTAGCGCTGCTCTTATATCTACGGTTGCTGGAACACGCCTACCTGGACCTGGTGCAATCTATATCGATCAGCAAATCAAATTCCGCGCACCGGTACACATTGGTGATACCGCTAAAGCCACTTTAACCGTAAAAGAGATTGATGAGCGTCGTCGTCGCGTTATTATGCAAACCGATGTACACGTAGGTGAAACATTAGTCGCAACCGGTACCGGCACCTTCATGGTAGATAGACGTGAAGAGGCTACTGAGTAATTAACATTACTTAGATTGTTAATACCCTATAGTTAAGCCCAAATTCAGGGCTTAACTACCATATCCACCCACTCTCCTGAAACCAGATAGCAACCGATATCCTTTAACACCTCAATTTGAAACTGATTAGTGACGCCCTCTGCGATCACAGTTAGGCTCATACTTTTCGCCATAGACACGGTCGCTTGCGCTATAGGTAATGAACCTTCACTTAAATCATTAATGATTGAAGAAGCCATTTTAATATGGGTCAGCGGCAGACGATGCAAAAGAGCAAATGAAGCGTCACCAATCCCAAAGCCACTAATTGCAATTTTGAAGCCTAGTTCGCGGAATTGATTTAAGGTATCAAGTGATTGATTGGCATACAGTGCGAGTCGTGATTCAGAAAGTTCTATCATAACTTGCTCGGGTTTACAGCCCGTTACTTCAAGCACTTTCATCACCGATGCAACCAAATGGTTATTATTAAACTGACGTTCCGATACCGGTAATAGTATTGTGAGTTGCTGAGGATAAAGATTGTCTAATTTATTGATATGACGAGAGGCTTTTTCAAGGGCTAAATGTCCTAGAATTCCACTCATCCCACTCTCTTCAACAATCGGCGTAAACTCTTCGGCTTCTATTTTACCTAATGATGAGTTTTGCCATACAAGTGCTGCTCTGAATCCAAACAGTTGATGAGATAATGAGTTATAGATAGGATGATACTCGACCTCAAACTCTTCCCCCGTAATCGCCTTACCGAGGTTGTCTTGCATAAGTTGGCGGCGTTTAATCTCTTCAGACATTTTGCGTGAAAAGTGTACAAAGTCGCCCTTGCCATTCCCTTTAGCTTCATACATGGCTAAATCCGCATGGCGCATCAAAGACTCTATTGTTTCACCATCCAGAGGGAAACGAGCAATACCCACACTACAGCTAATTTGCAGATCACCCAGCCCCTCGATACAAAACGGTTCTTCAATCGCCTTAACCAATCGGCTTCCTATTTTCTCTAGCTCACCGAGATTTACAGTTCTAAATACGATTAAAAACTCATCACCACCTAGGCGGGCAATATTGAGCGCATCAGAAAAACGATAGACTAGGCGTTGAGCCACAACGGCTAACAACTTGTCACCTTGAGCATGACCGTAATAGTCATTAACCGCTTTAAAATTATCTAAGTCGATAAAGAGTAAACTGAACTCGCCTATATTGGCCGCAGTTTCTTCAAGGTAACGTAATGCGCCGTAGCGATTACTCAACTGAGTTAATGAGTCAATCGTCGCCAGATGTTTGTGATGTAATTCACGCTCTTTGCGCTCGATTATATCATATTGACGGACAACAAAAAGGTTGCCTTCTTTACTTTGATTGACACGTACTTGAAGATTATGCCACTGATCACCCTCTGGGGTGGGCATGTAGACTTCCGCTTCATATTCACGAACTTTAAGTACTTTTTGCCAAATTTCTTCGGCTTGTCGAGCGGAAAAGAAAAGCTTGTCGAATTCTTTAACGCTATTGCTATAGAGATCATTGAACATGGGATTGGCACTTTTTAAATGCCCATATTGATCCCATAAAGAAGCGATGGTGGTTGAAGAATGAATAGACAACTCTGTTTCTAGTAGCTCTTTTGTCACAACAACTTGAGCTAACATGGCGACCCTGCCATCGCTAAGTTTGACGCCAGAGTAGTGGCAATAGACTTCCTTACGCTTGCCTTTAGGAAAAAGTGTCCACCATTGTGTCTGCTCTTTTCCCTCTCGAAATTCACTCAGATCTGCTTGTAAAAGCGAGGATACCGCATCGGACATATCATCTTTAAAGTTTCGAGTGTACAGTTCGTCTCTCGAGTCAGCTTCCCAAAACAACAGCGCTTGATCATTCGCCCAATGGATACGATATTGCTCAATATCATAAACCCAAATAGGATTGTGTAAAGAAGTGAAGGTATCTAAGTCCTTTTCGTTGAATAAGGCCACTCGCCAAGTCCTTTTGTTTATTTTTTACCCTTGAAAAATACAAAACATACTTGGTTTAATGTAAGTGATTTCGATAAATTAATCTATTATCAAGACTAAGGTTTTGTTTCCCGAAATAGCCTGTGGCATAAAAAAGTCCGTACACAGACGGACTTTTGAAAGTAGAAAATTTCAGCGCTATTTTTCATTCGCCTGTTGGCGAAGTACAAACTTCTGAATTTTACCGGTAGAGGTTTTCGGCAACTCACCAAAAACAACGCGTTTAGGTGTTTTAAAGCGCGCCATATTCTCTTTGCAGAACTCAATAATCTCTTCAGCTGTTACATCGGCGCCATCTTTCAGTTTGATAAACGCACAGGGAACTTCGCCCCATTTTTCATCATTCTGAGCAACAACTGCTGCTTCCATAATAGAGCGATGACGATAAAGGACATCCTCTACCTCAATACTGGAGATATTCTCACCGCCTGAAATAATGATATCTTTGGAGCGATCTTTAATTTCAATGTAGCCATCTGCATGCCATACCGCTAAATCGCCTGAATGGAACCAGCCGCCTTCGAATGACTCATCGGTTGTTGTTGGATTCTTTAAGTAGCCCTTCATGACAAGGTTACCACGCATAAAGATTTCACCGATGGTCTTGCCATCTTGAGGTACAGGCTGCAGGGTATCAGGATCAGCGACCATCAAGCCCTCTTGCATCGGTGCTTTAACACCTTGGCGAGATTTTAAGCGGGCTTTCTCTTCCTCAGACTTCTCGTTCCATTCATCATGCCATGCGCAGACAACCGATGGACCATAGG
>DAIRSP010000233.1:0-3126 GCA_036804365.1 Neptunomonas sp.
CTGATGCCCGACCACTATTGCAAAGACTAAACTAGGTACTTTTACCGAACATTCCAATAAGGTATCAAGCGCATAATCTGCACAAATAATACCCATGCAAGAGGCGTCATTCAGCATGAATGCTAATTTATCTCCGCGTGTGCGCGGATCAATAGGCACTAAAACCACACCCACAATCGAAGCGGCAACCATCGCTTCAACAAACTCCGGATGATTTTGCATCAGGAGTGCTACCCTATCGCCCTTTTTCAGTCCTTGTTTTTTAAATTCTGACGCAATTTTTTGTCCGTTTTCCCATAAATCTTTATAGGTTCGAACCTCTTCAACACTGTTATCTTCGAAGGTTAATACATCTAAATCAGGATTATTTAATACGCCCTGCTTAACTATATTGGCGATGATGTTTAAATTTTCCATACGCACTCCTATTAACGACCAAGAACGGTAACGATGAGAGAGGCAACGCTGTCTTTTACAAAGCCACCCCCATTCTCGGCAATACCCACTCGTGCTCCTTCGACTTGACGAAGACCAGAGCGACCCTGTAATTGTTCGGTCAACTCAACAATCTGAGCGATACCCGTCGCACCAATAGGATGCCCCTTGCGAAGTAATCCTCCGGATACACTTACCGGAATACGTCCGCCCAAGCGAGTCGCACCCGACTCCACTAAAGGGCCTCCCTCACCTTTCGCACATAAGCCTAAATATTCAGTATGAATAATTTCTGAAGGCGCTGAAGCATCATGCAACTCAACTACGTCAAGATCTTCAGGTCCAATCCCAGCTTCGTTGTAAGCTTGAGCAATTGTTTTCTCAAAGACAGTGGCTTCAGACTCTCCATCACTAAAATCCCAACCTGTCATAAATGCAGACGAAAGAACCTTAACCGGTTGTTTAATACCTAACTCTCTGGCTTTACGCTCGCTTACTAGAATTACAGCTGCAGCACCATCTCCGATAGGCGAACACATTGGTAATGTCAGCGGATAGGCGACTTCCCGAGCCGCGAGGACTTGCTCTACCGTAACCACATCTCTAAATTGAGCTCTCGAGTTTAAGCTCCCATGGAAGGAGTTTTTTGCTGAAACAGCCGCCAATTGCTCCCTGGTGGTACCGTACTTCTCCATATGCGCAGCCGTCATCATCGCGTAGATATCCATAAATACAGATCGCTGACCATCGGCCGTGACTTTCATACCTGAGTCTTTCATTCGTTGATTGACGGTTAATTCCAGCTCATCCATCAACTCAACATCAGCGGCACCCGCAAAGACCGAAAAGCTCTTAGACTTATCCGCATGCATTAACTTTTCATAGCCACATGCAAGAACAACATCATAAGCCCCTAGTGAAATCATCGCAGCGGCTTGATTAAATGCAGTGGAACCGGTCGCACAAGCATTCTCAACGTTGATAACAGGCACACCACCGATACCTAACTCACGAAGTACAATCTCACCTGGCACACACACCTGACCGGTAATGACACCAGCTGCTGCGTTACCCATATAAGCGGCTTGTATATCTGAAGGTGACAATCCAGCATCTGTTAATGCCTGTAATATTGCTTCACCACCTAATGATTTGAGGTTTCTGTCCATATGACGACCAAATGTTGTCATACCAACACCGGCTACTACTGCATTAGTTTTCATAATTAATCTCTCAAAACGTAGTATTAAATGATCAGATAAGATCAGGATTAATCATGTTAAAACCTGCTTTAATGGCTAAAAGTTCATTACAGCCATCTTCAATCATTGAAGAGCGAGCATCTCTAAATATCTTTTCTATTGGATATTCTTTAGTGACACCATTTCCACCAAAGATTTGAATCGCCTCACTAGCGACTTCAAACGCTGTTTGGGTCGCGGTAATTTTCGCAGCCATAGCAGACTGCAACGATGGAATATCAGCGGTATGGTTATACATACAAACACGGCGCGCTAAAGCACGAGATGCTTCAACCTTTCTATACATATGGAAAAGCTTTGCCGCTACAGTTTGATGGCGAATAATAGGTACACCACCCTGCTTTCTTTGGTGCGCGTATTCATAGGCCATTTCATATGCAGCTCGGGCAGCTCCCGTCCAAATACACGCCATTTGGCTGTTCGCTTCAGCGTGAATAAAATAAACCGCTTTCTGATAGTCCTCTGGGTCTGCAACAATGTAATCTGTCGTTAGCTCAACATTGTCAAAGAACACTTCACCCTGAGGGAGGGCACGCTGACCCATTTTTTCCAGCGGCTTACCTTTCGATACACCTGGTGCATCCATCGGCACTAATAAACAAACACCCTTGCCTGTATCAGGGCCGCTACCGGTATCAGCAGAACAAAAGAGAATACATACTTCAGCAGTCGGTGCGTTTGACACCCATGCCGACTTTTGTCCATTAATGACGACTTTATCTCCCTTGATGGTCGCGATGCAGTTTGGGCGACCATATATACCGTTCGCATGGAAAGCCTGTCGCCCAACATCAAGCGAGTCACTGCCATGATCGGGCTCAGTAATTGCCCAACAGCCTCTCAATGTGTCAGGAAAGCGTGCAACCAAAAATGGGCGGTTAAACACTAAAGCCATCAGTGGTGGTAATGAACAAGCACCGTAAATAATAGACAGACCACCGTCACCCCAACCCATCTCTTCCATGACGATTGGAAATAAACGCCCTCTTTCTTCGGGTGTTAACTCCATGAACGTTTGCGGTGTGATTCCAAGGTCTTTTAATTGCTCCAAATACTTCCAGTAAGGAGACCCTTCAGCAACAACCTCATCAGCAGACAGTAGATCCAGCTGAGCACCTATAGGCCTCATGACATTTTCAGCAAATGCATGGATATTTTTTTGCATTTCATTTTCGAGTTCTGTTGCACCAGAGTCTGCACCAAATGCCCCTAAAACGACTTTGGGGACTGCTGGCCAATGACTAACCGCATTAATTTCGTTACTTTCAAATTCATTATTATGTGAAGACATATCTGATTCCTTATTTTTATATTCAGTGGAATAAATAGCGGCTAGATAACGTCAGATGCTAAATATTCACAAACTAAAGGCTTGGATTAATATGAATACATACTCGCGATAATGACTAAAATCATCAATACCGGAAAA
>DAIRSP010000234.1:0-3092 GCA_036804365.1 Neptunomonas sp.
GCTCAAAGCCTGCACCGTCCATCATTTGCTTTAACGTTTCTTGATCTGGGTGCATACGAATCGACTCTGCCAAGTACTGATAACTGTCACCATCTTTTGCTACCAATTCGCCCATTTTTGGCAAAATGTTAAACGAGTAAAAATCATAAATTTTGTTAATGATTTCATGCTCGGGCTTTGAAAATTCGAGCACTAATAACCGACCGCCAGGTTTTAACACGCGATACATTGAACGTAATGCCATGTCTTTATCGGTCACATTTCGAAGCCCAAAAGCGATGGTAATAATGTCAAACGTATTATCTTCAAAAGGTAAATATTGTGCGTTTGCTTGCACGTATTCGATATTTTGAACTAAACCTTTATCGCGCAATTTATCACGGCCAACGTTGAGCATAGAGCTGTTGATATCAGCTAAAATCACTTTGCCTTCACGGCCAACAAGTTTCGAAAATTTTGCCGTTAAATCACCTGTTCCACCTGCTAAATCTAATACTTTGTTACCAGGTCTAACGCCACTCGCGTCGATGGTAAAACGTTTCCACAAACGGTGAATACCAAACGACATTAAATCGTTCATCACATCGTATTGTTGAGCGACAGAATGAAAAACGCCCGCAACTTTAGACTCTTTTTCATTTTTCTCTATTGTTTGGTAGCCAAAATGTGTGGTGTTATCCGTATCAGCAGAATCTTGTTGGGCTGTAGTCGAATGCTCTGTAGTGGACATAAGGTTTTCACTGTGCTAAAAAATTGGAGATAGTCTACCGTATTTCTCTGAAATTATTAACAGTTCAGATCAAGTAATCTGCGTTCAATGAACTTTTGTTAAATACAGTCTTCTAAAGGGGATGTTTTGTTAACACTTCAGCGGATTTTAAATAGAATGATAAATAAATTATTGATGACAATTGGCGTTTGCATTTTCATTTTTTCAGGGTGTAGTGCTCAAGAATTATATGAAGCAGGCCAACAAAATCGTCAATCTCGTTGTAATGAATATGTCAGCGACGTTCGCGATCAATGCTTAAAAGAGCTGAATAATAAAGATTATGAAGAGTATGAAAAAGAACGCCAAGAAGTGCTAAATGGCGAAGAGATAGTTACTAAATAAGGAACTGTCAAAGAGAAACGTTGTTTTACACTTAGTGAACTGCTTCAATTTTAACCTGCAACTTAATATTGGTCGTTATGGCTTAGCAAGCGAGATGTACGTGCAGAATTAAGAGTTTGAGAAAATCAAGGTGCTAACTTTTTGAATTTAAGCAATATGTTATTCCAAAGGAATCATATTGCTTATTACAGCAATGAAAGTTAATTAACTGAGCTAGAAAAATATAACGTTCTGGTTATTAGCGGAGTTTATCAGATTATGATTTCGACTCGCATTACTCAGGTTCGGCGCTCATAAGTCCTCCACAGATAGATATTCGTATTGCCAATTTTTTAATAACTCACAATGGCCACACAAGTAGCAACATAGGAAGACTGATCCCGATCACCAGAATTTCCAGTGGTAAACCAAGCTTCCAGTAATCGCCGAAACCAAAGCCTCCAGGGCCAAGTATCAGAGTATTATTCTGATGGCCTATGGGAGTAAGGAAAGCACATGATGCACCAATCGCCACCGCCATCAGGAAGGGATCAGTGCTGACGTCAAGCGCTGCTGCAGTAGCGATAGCTATCGGACACATTACGGCAGCGGTAGCTGTGTTGTTCATCAGGTCGGAAAGGAACATACTAACGACTAAAATAAGGGTCAGCCCAATGACGGCATCGCCCTGAGCCATATTGTTAATTAAGAAACGCGCCATAAGATCGGCAGTTCCGGTTGTCTCCATCGCACCAGCCACAGGAATCAAGGCTCCAAGAAGCACGATCACTGGCCAGTCGATAGCATTGTAGACCGAGCGTGGTGGCACCGTGCGTAAGGCCATAGAGGCAAGTACACCAAGAGAAAATGATATTGCTGCCGGCAGCAAGGCAAAGGCGGCGGCTCCTACGGCCAAGACCATGATGATACTCGCCTCCCAAGCTTTACGTTTGTTAGGGATGCGCAGCTCTCGTTCGGCTAGTGGCACGCAATTGTTGTCACTTGCAAACTCGGAGATAGCTTCGGGAGAGCCTTGCATCAGAAGTAAATCACCTGACTGGAAAGCTCTTGAACGCAGTCTCGCCAGTGAACGTTGACCTTGGCGTGAAACCGCCAGAAGATTCATGCCGTAGCGCGTGCGCAGCAGGATATCTCTGGCCGAACGACCGAGTAATGGTGAACCAGGTAACACAGCTAGTTCCATCAGTACGGTATCGTCAGAGTTTATAGTGGATTCCTCTTCAGCCGCTTCGTTTGTATCATCCATTACCCTATTTTCAAGCTTTACAAGTTTTTTGTCTGCGCGATCAGCATTATCAGTTTCAGCCTCTTTTTGCTCTGCATGTCTAACCACTTCCTCAAGTTCCAAGCCCAGAGTGGAGAGTACTCCCGCCAGCGATTCAGCTTCAGCCTCGATCACAATAATGTCACCAGTTTGAAGTCTACGCCAAGCACTGGGTGCCATCATACGGACATCATTATGAACCATACCTATGATCTGGGTATCGGTCTCTTCGAGCATCTTATCAATTTCACGCAGACTCATACCTGCAGCCTTGCTACCCTCGATAACGCGGGCTTCGGTGATGTAAGCCCCTGATTCGAAACCTTCAACCCCACTTTGCTTGCGTGCAGGAACCAATCGCCAACCCAGCAGAGTGATAAAACCAACTCCGGCCGCGGCAACAGCGAGTCCTACCGGCAGAAAATCAAACATTGCGAAACTGCCAGCGTTGGTTTGAGCACGAAAGCTGGATACGATCAAATTTGGCGGAGTACCGATCATTGTCGTCATGCCACCGAGAATGGTACCGAAGGCCAGCGGCATCAAAATTTGTCCTGGGGTTAGGTTCAGACGTCCTGCTATTTGCACGGCAACAGGCATTAAGAGGGCCATCGCGCCGACGTTGTTCATAAAACCGGAAAGCAACGCCCCAAGCGCACATAGCACAGACATGCTAAGCAGCACACCGGCACGCGCGGGCAGTACGGTGCGTGT
>DAIRSP010000235.1:0-3047 GCA_036804365.1 Neptunomonas sp.
GATTAAGCCCAGATCAAAGAAATCAAACCGAAGCGATCCGTTTTGTTGCTGGCTTCACTGAGCTGTTCAAAAATGAAATGTCTAAGATGGCGGTGAGTTACAATATCAACGTCATTACAGGCTCATTGCCTTTAATAGAGAATGATCAACTCTACAATGTCAGTTACCTCTGCCACCGAGATGGAACGATTGAGTTTCAAAGTAAAATTCATATCACACCACATGAGCGACGTGACTGGGTGATTCAAGGCGGTACTCAGCTTCGAGTGTTTGATACCGATGCTGGCCGTATCGGCATTCTTATCTGTTACGATGTCGAGTTCCCAGAGCTAGGTCGACTATTAGCAGAGCAGGATATGGATATCTTATTTGTACCCTTCTGGACAGATACTAAAAATGGTTACTTACGCGTCCGTCACTGTGCCCAAGCCCGCGCGATTGAGAACGAATGCTATGTCGTTATTTGCGGTAGCTGCGGTAACTTACCGCAAGTAGAAAACCTCGATGTCCAGTACTCACAGGCAGCGGTGTTCTCGCCTTCTGACTTTTCATTTCCACATGATGCAGTCATGGCTGAAACAACGCCGAACACTGAAATGATTATGTTTAGTGATTTGGACTTAGACAAGCTGAAACTAGTTCGCAGTGAAGGTTCAGTTAACAACCTTAAAGACCGCCGAACTGATTTATATAATATCCGATGGAAGCATTAAGTGAACTTTTGTTTAATCCAAACATGACCAGTGACTAGTACTAAACCCATAATAACCAAGCAGCTACCTAGCAAAAATGCGAGATCGATAGCTTCATCTAACAACCATGCTCCCATTAAAACCCCAAGAATAGGTGTCATAAAAGATAGCACACCTATTCTTGATGCTTGGTAATGGCGTATTAACCAAAACCAAATCAGAAAAGCGATAAATGAAACGCCTATGGCTTGAAAACCCAGCCCTGCTAATGCCGTTGGTGTAGGGTTAAAATAGAATTGATCCATACTGTAGGCCGCTAACAGTAACAAAATAAAGGCAGCAACCAACTGGTACATTAGAGTTTGAGATGCCGACAGCTTTGCTAATGATGTCGTCCGAATGACGACTGTGGTTAATCCCCATGCAACACCTGAGAGCAGTGCATATATATCACCTAACACCACATTAGGCGCACTTTGAGTGTCAGGGGTATCGCCAATAAATGCGATAAAAATCCCAGCAAAAGCTAACGTAATACCTACCCACTGGAGTGCGGCCATACGTTCAGAAGCCACTAAAAAATGCAACCCGAGTGCAGCAACCACCGGTGATGTGTAGAGGAATACAACCGTATGCCCAGCTGTTGTGTAGCGTAAGGCTTCGCCCACAAAGACATACTCAAGACTAAACAAAATACCGATAAGAATACCCGGTTTCCAATTGTTGTCGGCAAACGACCAGCGTTCTTTTTTGAGTAGCATCAAGAGTGCAAGTAGTATGGCACCCGCACCCGAGCGAAGCGCAATTTGTAATACTGGCGCTATATCGTCAGCAATTGCCTTTAAAGCCACCTGCTGAAAGCCTAACAGCAGGCAGAAAACAACCATCAGCCCATACGCTTGAGAGTCTAACGCTCTGCGACTATCCACTGCCCATTACCTATAAATTAAATATAAGCGAATAGTATAGCCGCTGAAGTTACCTCCGCTTCAGCTCTTTCACAATCTTTTAATACAAGATTATTGCGTAGCTTTTACCTGTGCTTCTAACTCCGCTTTAAGTGACGCATCTATATTTAATTGCCGCGCCAACTCTTCCAAATAGGCCTTTTCCATATAGCTTTCTTGATCGACGACGAGAACACTCGCCAAATACATCTCTGCCGCCATTTCTGGAGACGTTGCATGTCGGGCAACTTCTGCAGGGTCTAATGGTTTATTGAGTTCTTGATCAAACCAAACTTGGAGTTGCGGATCATCTGTTAATGCTGCGACACCTTGATCGATTAAAACACGCTCTTGTGCATCTATATGGCCATCCGCTTTAGCCGCACCGATCATTGCACTTAATACAGCTCGGCTATGCTGCTCTACTTCCGGTGCGGGTAGCGCATTGATCGGTTGTGGCGCTGAAGTTTTCGGGCTGTTTTGCTGATCTTGCCAATTACTATAGGCTTTATAAGCAATCGCCCCCAACGCAGCTAAGCTCCCATACTTGAGTGCTCCGCCCCCTATTTTACGACCGGTCTTACTCCCCAACAAAAGCCCCAAGACCCCACCGGCAACCAATCCACCTTTATTTTTTGCAATCAAATCACCGATGCCAGCAGAGCGTTGCGTGCCAGATTGCTGTTGATCTCCCCCTGTATTTTGTAATAAATCAGAGCCTGCCTTTAAAAGCTGATCCAGTATGTTACGTGTGTCCATGGTTTATCCTGCTAGTCGTTTTGATATTCTATTGGACAGGCACCTTGCTGAATAATTCCGAGAGATAAACCACTAATACTTAACGCCTTCGCTATCATATAGCGTCTATAATGAGCGCTAATACCAAAGAGAGGTTAACGATATGCAGCAGATTCTTGATGAGATCGCGACGACGATGTTGCTCCGCACGGAGCGAGGCAAAGTCGCTGACTATATTCCAGAATTAGCCAAGATCGATCCAAATCAGTTTGGTATTGCGGTTGCTCTTCCTAATGGAGACTCTTTCAGTGCGGGTAATGCGGATACCTATTTTTCTATTCAAAGTATTTCTAAGGTTTTCACGTTAACCATTGCGCTAGGTAAATTAGGTGATGGAGTTTGGGCGCATGTCGGCCGCGAGCCATCTGGAGATCCTTTCAACTCTATTGTTCAACTAGAGCATGAAGCCGGAAAGCCGCGTAACCCATTTATTAATGCAGGGGCTATTGCCATTGCAGATGCCATTTTGATGGGCCATAAACCCAAAGAAACGTTAGCTGAAATTTTGCAGTTTGTGCGCTTTCTTGCAAACGACAATGCCATCTACATAGATGAAAAGGTTGCACAATCTGAACTGTGACATCGAGACAGAAACGACTCCCTCGCTCAC
>DAIRSP010000236.1:0-2980 GCA_036804365.1 Neptunomonas sp.
ATGTTGGTATTAGCCAAGAGGAGATTAACAGCCAAAATGAGTTCCCGGCTGATAAGTTTGGTCAGCTGTATCAACGTATTATCTGGATTACGCAGGACGAGTCTTTTGGAATGATCAGTGGCGGCAAGGTGCCTAATGGAACATTCCGTATGATGTGTCATGCCATTATTCACTGTAAAACCTTAGAGCGTGTTATGAAGCGCTGCAGCGATTTTTATGAAATTTGTCGCGGTTCGCAAATCAAACCCTCGTTATTACGTCGAGGACGCTATGCGAAAATATCCTTCGCGCCAACTCAAGAGTTAGGTGAGGCGGAGTTCCGCGCTCTGTTGGAAAATGAATCCTCTGCACGAATTCGTACTTCATTATCCGTGTGGCAGCATTTCACCAGTTGGTTGATTGGTTCCCGGCTGGAGATTAAAGCGGCCTATTTTACGTTCCCAGAGCCTCCTGACGCCGATTATTACCGAACGTTATTTAGGTCAGAAGTTAAGTTTAATCAGCACGATAATGCGATTGTTTTTCCTGCTCGCTATCTGGATTATCCAATTGTGCAAACTGAAGACACGCTACGCGGCTTTTTGAAAACAGCGCCTTTTCAGCTGCATGTGATGGTAGATGATGATAAGAGTTTGAAATCTCAGGTCATCGCCATGATAGGAAAAGATTTTAGCCGAGATCTGCCAAGTGCCGATGAGGTTGCCAGTGTCTTACATATGTCGGTTTCTACCTTACGCCGACGTTTGCTTGAGGAGGGAACCTCTTATCAAAAGATAAAAGATGATTGCCGGAAGGATGCTGCTATCAACTATATGAACGCTCCCCAGTTGTCGATCAACGATGTGGCTGGCTTGATGGGGTTTGATGAGCCTTCGGCATTCTTTCGATCCTTTAAAAAGTGGACCGGAATGACCCCCGGTGAATACCGTAAGAGCGAAGTTTATTGTCATCAATATGACAGATGATATTGGATTTAGACCAAGTTCACCCTTAGGCCAAATGGTGCTTTAAACAGGAGTGATCAATATTGTCAGTGTTTCAGGAGTGAATTGTTATTGTTGATCAGGTGTTCAGTAAGGGATCATCTGACCATTCATAATAACAAATGACTCTGCGCCTACGTGTGCAGTGGCAGGAGCACCCCTGATGAGCGATTATCATTTCCCTATGTCTGATGCGCAATTTGTACTTGATCAATTAGTGAATTTTCCAGAGCTGTGTACGGCGCTTGATCAAGACGAACTCAATAGCGGTTTAACGGATGCGATTCTGACCGAAGCTGCTCGTTTTGGTCATGAAGTTTTAGCACCCTTGAATAAAGTAGGTGATCAGCAGGGATCCAAATTGACAGAATCTGGGGTGGAGCCTGCCCCTGGTTTTACAGAAGCTTACCATCAGTTTGTTGAAGGAGGCTGGCCGTCCCTAGCCGGTGAAGTTGAATTTGGCGGTCAGGGGCTACCACGTACTTTATCCACAGCAGTTATGGAGATATGGCAATCGTCAAATATGGCCTTCTCTTTAAACCCATTGCTCACGCAAGGCGCCATTGAAGCACTCACCGCCCATGCAAATGAAGAGCTTAAATCGACCTACCTAGAAAAAATGATCTCGGGTGAGTGGACGGCGACGATGAACCTCACTGAGCCGGACGCGGGTTCAGATTTAGCAGCCATTAAAAGTAGAGCCGTGCCTGAGGGCGATCACTATCGGGTATACGGTCAAAAAATATTTATCACTTGGGGTGATCACCAAATGACAGACAATATCGTCCATTTGGTGTTAGCACGTTTGCCTGATGCTCCTGCAGGGGTTAAAGGGATCTCCTTATTCGTTGTACCCAAGTACTTAGTCAATTCAGATGGCTCTTTAGGTGAGCGAAATGATGCGTTTGCAGTATCGCTAGAGCATAAATTAGGCATACATGGTAGCCCAACCTGCGTGATGAGTTATGGCGCTAAAGAGGGCGCTATTGGCTATTTGGTAGGGCAGCCACATACCGGTTTAGCCTGCATGTTTACGATGATGAATGATGCACGCCAAGGCGTCGGTCTACAAGGATTAGCGATATCGGAGCGTGCTTATCAGCATGCCAGAATGTATGCGTTAGATCGTGTACAAGGGACGCTGCGTGATGGTAGTCGTGTAACTATTAGTAAACATCCGGATGTACGACGCATGCTGATGTTAATGAAAAGTGCTACCCAGGCGATGCGAGCATTAACTTATGTCGCTGCATCTGAAAGTGATCGTTTATCAGCCGCGAACGAACCGGCCGAAAGGGCGGTACATCAAGCTCGTTTAGATCTTTACACACCTATTGTAAAAGGTTGGATCACTGAACTGGCGCAAGAGATTACCTCATTGGGCGTTCAAATCCATGGAGGTATGGGCTTTATCGAAGAAACGGGTGCTGCACAGCATTATCGTGATGCCCGTATCCTGACAATATATGAAGGAACTACGGGTATCCAAGGTTTAGATCTTGTCGGGCGTAAAATCTTAGGCGATGATGCGGTAGCTATTAACGCATTGCTAGATGAAATTGCTGAAGATCTCGATACTTTAACGGTTAAACATGAGTTACGAGAAGCTCTTCAGCAAGCGAAGGAAGCGCATATATTAGCGCGCGATGCTGTCAATTGGTTAGTGGGGCATCCGGATCAAGCTGCTGCGGTCGGTGTGAATTTGATGATGCTACTAGGCTATTTGTGTGGCGGGTGGCTGATGCTCAAAAGTGCATCGAAGGCACAAGCCTTACTTGACGATACCTCAGCCGATCAGGCATTTTTGGCGACTAAACAGGTCTGTGCCCGTTTTTATTGTGAACATTATTTACCGCGAGTCGCTATGCATTTAGCGGTATTAACTGCCGGACACGAGTCTATACAAACACTCGATGAAGCGCAGTTTTAAGGAGTAAGTGAGATGTCTGAACGCGAATCGATGGAATTTGATGTTGTTATCGTGGGGGCTGGCCCTG
>DAIRSP010000237.1:0-2968 GCA_036804365.1 Neptunomonas sp.
CACCCACCCTGGTGGAACTCCTTAAGACATATACAGAAACGCATTTAAACAACGTCATTCAAGTTCGTTTATTAGATTCAAAGGGTTTTGAGCGTATCCGTTTTGACACCTTTGGCGGCATTGACATCACTCAGATTACTGGCGATAGATTGCAAGACAAAAGCAACCGTGACTACTTCAAAGTATCCGCATCGTCTGCCAAAGGGTTAACCACCACTTCAGCGATTGAGTTAAATGTCGAGAATGGCGTTATCGAAGAGCCTTATCGCCCCACAGTTCGTTTTACTACACCCATCACCATCAATAGTAAAAATATTGCCCATATTGTTGTGAACTATGACTTCCAAGCCATCCTACGGAAATTAACCAAAGAAGTGCCTAAAGGTTCTAGGTTAATACTTGCTAACAAAGATGGCTCTTGGGTGAATGCACCAAACTTTAGGGACAATTGGAATAGAGATCTCGGCAATCTAGAAGCTAAAGGGCTGGATCAATACTCACCGACGCTTTTTAGAGATATACAATTTTCACTACCTGATGAAATGCACTCGGCAACGGTCGATGGCAAGAGTCTCTATATGCAGAATGTCCGAGCGCCATTAACCTATAACCGTGGCATGAGCCGAGATCAAATTAATGAAGCTTCTCGTGAGTTCTATGTCGGCGTCATGTTCCCAACGCTCTAATGAAGTTACCGCTTAGCTCACAAACTAATAGCGCAACCGCACTAAAACAAACACTCCAACAAGAACTTGCTAAACACGCAGCCTCTGTCGCACATAAGGCTATTCGTTACGGCACTGACATAGCCCAGACTCCATGGCAAGTCATGATACTGTCTAGTGACTTTGACGCCACCACCATAAGTGCCGACATCAGCATCTTCTTTCAATCCCTTAACGGGGGTTGCAACTGCTCAGATAATCCCGATCAAATCAGCCCTGAAAACGAATACGGTGAATTCGTTTTATCCATTGATCGAGAGACATGCGAGGCAAGGCTAGAGCTGAAATAAAAAAAGGCCGGCAATGCCGGCCTTTTTAGTCAGGTTGGCTTAAAAGATTCGCTTAAACAGATTTTGCATCTGTTGCCATGAATCTTTATCTGCGGCTGCATCGTACTTTAGGTTACCAATACCGAATTCACCTGCCCCTGGGTTAGTAAACCCATGACGTGCGCCTTCATAACCAACAAAGGTGAACTTGTTACCTTTCGCCGTCATTTTGTCTTTCCATGCAGCAACAATCTCGGGTTTTACAAATGCATCGGCTTCGCCATGCAGAATCAATACTTCAGGTTTTAATTGACTATCTTCAGGTGGCATCGGGAATGAGCCGTGGAAACTCACTACCGCTTTAACCGGCATGTTGTTATAGGCCATCTTTAATGACGTACCGCCGCCGAAGCAGTAACCAATCGCGGCCACCTTGTCGCCCTTCACCATGCCGCTTTTCATCAGCTGCTCTAAACCCAGTGAAGCACGCTCCATCCAGGCGTCTGGATCACTAGTAATCTCAGTCATGTACTCTTTAGCTTGTGCCGGCTTATCCGTTACTTTGCCATCGCCATACATATCTGCCGCAAATGACACATAACCCAACTCAGCCAACATCTGTGCACGGTGTTTCGCGTAGCCGTTTAGGCCCCACCACTCGTGCGTCACCATCACGCCCGGGCGCTTACCTTTTACTTTGTCATCCCAATACAGATAACCGGTGAGTTTGGCACCTTCATGTTCGTAGTGAACAGCTTTGGTTTGGATAGCGGCCTGAGCAGTAAAAGCAAATGCGCACAAGCTGAAGAATGCAAATAAACGTTTCATCGTAAATCTCCTTTGGTCATTTTTTATATTTTTATAGCCCGAGCATGACGCAGAAATGACAAAAAGAAAATCTAAATTTTCAGGTCATTCGCTGCCAAGCTGGGTGCTTCTCAATCAGCGTTAAGGCTTGCTGCAACAGGGAAATGCCTGGCTCTTTTCGATGCCATGTCGATGCACCCGAAGGATGCGGTAAGGGAATTAGATCAATCTCACGACCGTTTATTAACAACCGGTGTTGCTGACCAATCACATCGACTAACTTGTCGACCTGAATAAACTGACTAATCGCTAACTTACCGACCGGTAGAAGTAACTCAGGCTGATTAAGCGCTAGCTCACGGTCTAACCACACACGACACGCTGCTATCTCATCTGGGTTAGGCACTCTATCTCCCCCTTTCGGGTTTTTGCCTGGAAAGCAACGACACACGGCAGCGATATAGACCTGCTGACGAAAAGCCTCTTCATCTAAACCAATCTGATCAAACCACTTAAACAGCGTCTTACCCGCTGTCCAGGCAAAGGGCTTTTGCAGCTGAGGCTCTTTATCGCCCGGTGCTTGGCCAATCAATATAATGCGACTCTTCACCGGCTCACCCAACACCGGTGGCGCATGCATATCCGGACAATGCCGACAGGCACGCAGTTCAGCTTGATGACGAATTAACGCGGATGACATAGCGATAAGGTCTGTTATCTCAAAGAATGAACCCGGATAATAACCAATCTATTTTTCACCTGATGCCCCATGTCTGAGACCACATACGCTATTCCGCCAAAATCACTATTGCGCAAAGTCGGTCGTGCGATTGCGGACTACCAAATGATTCGTGACGGCGATCGTTTATTGCTGGGCGTTTCTGGTGGCAAAGATTCACTCGCTTTATTGCAGGTGCTGATGCACCTGAAAACCTATGCGCCAGTACAGTTTGAATTGGGCGTGATCACCGTCGATCCCGAGGTTGAAGGTTTTGACCCCAAACACCTGACCGATTATTACACCGCACTTGGTGTGGCGTGGCATTACCAGCAACAGCCGATCATGGAAGATGCTAAGCAAAACATGAGTGGCGACTCTTTCTGTTCTTATTGCTCACGCATGAAGCGCGGCATTATGTATTCCACCTGTCGCGAGCATGACTACAA
>DAIRSP010000238.1:0-2918 GCA_036804365.1 Neptunomonas sp.
CCCTGATTGGGTAGATAGATCAGCTAAGCATTGCATTAATCACATACAGATGGTCGTTAAACAGTTTCAGCAATAACCCATCGTTATCGAATTCACACAGAAGCAAAGTAAGAGAGAATACGTCATGAGTAATCCAGTTTATCAGTCATATATCGGTGGCCGTTATCAGCCTAGCCAATCGGATGAAGTATTCGATGTTATCAACCCAGCTTCTGGTGCTAAAGCCTATCAAGTTGAACAGGCCGACAAGCTATTGGTAGATGCTGCAGTAGCTTCTGCACAACAAGGCTTTGCTGTCTGGTCTGCGATGTCCGGACTCGAACGCAGTCGTTTATTACACCGCGCGGTTGCTCTGTTACGTGAACGTAATGATGAATTAGCGGCTATAGAAGTGATTGATACTGGAAAGCCTTGGCAAGAAGCCAGTGTTGTCGATGTGGTCACAGGCGCAGACTCTATCGAGTTTTTTGCCGGACTCGCCCCTTCTATCGAAGGTAATCAGCAAGATTTAGGCGGTGACTTCTACTACACCCGCCGTGAACCGCTCGGTGTATGTGCAGGTATTGGCGCGTGGAACTACCCATTACAGATCGCTTGCTGGAAAGCTGCGCCTGCTTTGGCAGCCGGTAACGTAATGGTGTTTAAACCATCCGAAGAAACCCCACTTGGCGCACTCAAACTCGCTGAGATATTTAGTGAAGCGGGCTTACCTGATGGCGTTTTTAATGTTGTGCAGGGGGATCATCGAGTAGGCGAAATGCTGACTTCACATCCTGATATTGCCAAAGTTTCTTTCACGGGTGAGGTTGGAACCGGTAAAAAAGTGATGTCAGCAGCGGCTGGCTCATTAAAAGAGGTAACGATGGAACTGGGCGGAAAATCGCCACTGATCGTATTTGAAGATGCCGATTTAGATAATGCGGTTTCTGCTGCCATGTTAGGCAACTTTTATACGCAGGGTGAAATTTGCACCAACGCTACCCGTGTTTTCTTACATGAAGCTATTTACGACACGTTTCTGGAAAAACTACGCCAACGTGTTGAGAACAACATTATTGCTGGCGATCCCATGCAGCCTGATGTCAACTTCGGTGCTTTGATCTCCAAAAAACACTATGAACTTGTCCTCAAATATATTGAGCTAGGTAAGCAAGAGGGTGCCACCCTGCTCTGTGGCGGCAAACCCTTAATGCCAAAAGATGCGCCAAACGGCTACTTTGTCGCCCCCACCGTCTTCACTGATTGTCATGATGAGATGACGATCGTTAAAGAAGAGATTTTTGGCCCGGTTATGTCGGTACTCAAGTTCAGTGATGAAGCTGAAGTTATTGCCCGAGCTAACGCGACCGAGTATGGACTGGCAGCAGGCGTGTTTACCCAAAACATTCAACGCGCTCATCGTGTTATTCACCAACTGCAAGCGGGTATCACCTGGATTAATGCGTGGGGCTATAGCCCTGCGGAAATGCCTGTAGGCGGCTATAAGCAGTCCGGCATTGGCCGAGAAAACGGTGTGGCAACGCTCAATCACTATACACAACTCAAAGCGGTGTATGTCGGTATGAACAACATAGACAGCCCGTTTTAAGGAGCACCGAATGACTCAAGTTTTTGATTACATCATCGTGGGTGCGGGTTCGGCAGGTTGCGTCTTAGCTAATCGCTTAACCGAAAGTGGTGAGCATCAAGTTTTACTGGTTGAAACCGGTGGCAGTGATAAAAGCATTTTTATTCAGATGCCAACCGCACTCTCTATCCCGATGAACACAGCAAAGTATGCTTGGCAGTTTGAAACCGAGCCCGAGCCGTTCCTAAATAATCGCCGTATGCATTGCCCAAGGGGAAAAGTACTGGGCGGATCATCTTCGATTAATGGCATGGTCTATGTACGTGGTCATGCAAAAGACTTTGATGAGTGGGAAGAACAAGGTGCACAGGAGTGGAGCTATCAACACTGCCTACCCTACTTCAAAAAGGCGGAAACATGGGCGTTTGGCGGCGATGAATACCGTGGCTACCAGGGGCCATTAGGCGTCAATAACGGTAACCAAATGCAAAATCCGCTTTATAAGGCCTTTATAGATGCAGGCCAGCAAGCGGGCTATGAATTTACCTCAGATTATAACGGTGCACAGCAGGAAGGGTTTGGCGCTATGCATATGACCATCAAAAATGGTCGTCGTTGGTCAACAGCCAATGCCTATCTTCGCCCTGCCATGTCTCGAAGCAACTTAACGGTTGTCACCCATGCTACGGTACAAAAAGTTACGTTCCAAGGTAAACGCGCTACGGGCATTGTCTATGCTCGCAAGGGGCAAACAGTCACGGTTACTGCCACAAAAGAGGTGATTTTGAGTGCGGGTCCTATTGGCTCACCGCATATTTTACAGCTCTCTGGTATTGGCCCTCGTGATGTACTAGAAAGAGCGGGTGTCGATGTTCAGCATGAACTGCCAGGCGTCGGTGAAAACCTGCAAGATCACTTAGAGTTTTACTTTCAGTTTAAATGTAAGCAGCCCATCACACTCAACGGGAAATTAGACTGGTTTAGCAAAGGTTTAATTGGTACTCGTTGGATTTTACGCAAAGATGGTTTAGGTGCTACCAACCATTTTGAAAGCTGTGGTTTTATCCGCTCAAAAGCCGGTGTTGAGTGGCCTGATCTGCAATACCACTTCCTGCCAGCTGCCATGCGTTACGATGGCCAAGCGGCATTTAATGGTCATGGTTTTCAGGTGCATATTGGCCATAACAAACCGAAAAGCCGAGGATCTGTGCAGATTAAGTCGGCTAATCCCGATGAAGCACCTAGTATTCTGTTCAATTACTTACAGCATGAAGATGACCGAGAGGGATTCCGTGCTTGTGTACGAAGAACCCGTGAAATTATTGACCAAGCCGCATTTGATCCCTATCGC
>DAIRSP010000239.1:0-2908 GCA_036804365.1 Neptunomonas sp.
ACGCAGAATAGTGTTGATATTGGTCTCAGCCCATAACGGAAAGCGCTCTAGCTCGTTCTGCTCTTGCACTGTGTTGATGCTAATGCCATTACTGTACTATTAAATAAGAATCGATTAAGACTTAGGCTTATACTTTAGGCGAGTTTCAATGAGATGTGAACTATTAGTTGATAGGAAAAATCCTTTATGGATAGCAAGTTAGTTGTTGATATTCAGAAAGATCTCAACTGGATTTATCAAGCTCCTCCACTCATGCTTGCGCCCATCGGTATAGCAGAACTTTTCACCCCTTCAGCGCCCGCTTCTGTAAAGCTAGCACAGAATACTCTGCTTAAACTTCCTGCTCCGCCACGTTATCGACTCGGCAAGCAGTTTGAAGAGACAGTATCCCTGTTACTCAATAACAATCCGCTCTGTGCCTCATTAATCGCAAGAAATACCCCTATCACGGTTAATAAGCAAACGCTGGGCGAGCTGGATTTCCTCTACAGAGATAACCGAGGCGACGTCGTACACCTAGAAGTGGCTATCAAGTTTTATCTCTTCACTGCGCCCTATAATGGCCTATCCAGCTTTATTGGTCCGGGAGGTCGTGACCGATTAGATAAAAAATGGCAGCGCCTAACCGAGCATCAGCTGCAACTCAGCCATCAAACTATCGTCCAAAACTATCTGATAGAGCATCACATTCCCGTGCCCACAAAGCAGGAACTCCTGTTAACGGGTTATCTTTTTTACCCGATAGGTTTTTCAGATACCTGTGCTTTACCCCATGAAATAAACCCAAAGCACCTTAAAGGCTGGTGGTGCTACCCAAACCAACTGCATCAACTAGATACTGACGAAGACGTACGCTTTTATATCTTACCTAGATACCACTGGATCGCAGGTATACTGCACCAAACGAGCGATGATAGTATGAGCTTTAAGGAATTAGCGTATCGAGTAGAGGATCTGAATCTACCCTGTATGATTGCGGTCACTCGAATGGATGCAACGGGTGTAAGGAAAGAGGAAAGCCGAGGTTTTATCGTTCCAGACAACTGGCCTAAAAGATAAACCAAGCCATGTAAAAGAAGAGAGTCAAAAGACTCTCTCCTATCATGCTTACTCTGCGTCGTTAGCCGCAGCTTTAGCCGCGTCAACAGCGATAAACTTCTTCAGCTGAACGATGCCAACAAACACCAAGCCGATGCAAACAGCAACAATTGCAACGCTAGGAGCAAAAGAGATCAAGCTATATTTATCAACACCGAACATAGAACCACCTTTAATCTAATAGTTATATAATTCGGGAAATTATAGCATTTTATTGATCCACCTCAATAATACTCAAGCAATTGCATGCTTAGCACTTTGTGATTACTCGTCAAACCGTTTAACTAAACTTGATGTGTCCCAACGGCCACCACCCAAACGCTGCACTTCGGCGTAGAATTGATCTACTAGCGCTGTAACAGGCAATTGGGCTCCATTTCTGCGTGCTTCATCCAATGTAATGCCTAGATCTTTGCGCATCCAGTCGACTGCAAAACCGTAATCAAACTTGTCATTGAGCATATTTTGATGACGATTTACCATCTGCCAAGAACCTGCAGCACCGTGTTGAATGACATCAAAAACTTGAGCCGCATCCAAATTCGCTTTTTTAGCAAAATGCACTGCTTCAGACAAACCTTGGACTAAACCGGCAATACAGATCTGGTTAACCATTTTAGCTAATTGACCCGAGCCCGCCTCGCCTAGCAGGCGAATCGACTTCCCATAGGATTGCATCACCGCTTCAACTTTATCGTAGTCAGCCTGATCACCGCCAACCATCACGCTTAATGCACCATTTTCCGCACCTGCCTGACCGCCAGAAACCGGCGCATCTAAGAAGCCAACGCCTTGTGCTTTAGCGGATTCATAAAGTTCACGCGCCACTTCTGCCGAAGCGGTAGTATGATCAACGAGAATTGCACCTGCCTTCATTGTGTTTAGGACACCGTTTGCCCCAATAGTGACCTCACGCAAGTCATTATCATTGCCGACACAGGTGAATACGATATCTGCATCTTTTGCTGCTAACGCAGGCGTTTCTGCCATCGCTCCACCATAGGACTCCACCCACTGAATCGCTTTTGCTTGAGTCCGATTGTAAACCGTTACAAAATGTCCATTTTTAAGCAAATGGCCAGCCATCGGAAATCCCATGGTTCCCAAACCAACAAAGGCTACGTTCATCTCATTTCCCTAGTGTAATGATTAATAGTTATTATTTGACGGCTCAGTATAGGTTAAAAATATCACTGCTTAAAACCCCTAGAACATCTCATCACAAAAGTTGCGACAACTGTTTATAATTCATAATCTAGCTAACCCGTTTCAAGTCGAGAGATACTGCTATGTTGTTACGATTTATAGTTCCACTGTTTCTGTGTTTGTTCACTTCATTCAGCATGGCCGCTGAAAACAAAAACATCTCTCACCTTTCCTTCCCGAATACAGAAGGAGAAGTCGTCACTCTTTCTAAGTTTCAAGGAAAAGTGGTTTTAGTTAACCTCTGGGCAACGTGGTGTCCACCTTGCGTTAAAGAGATGCCATCGATGCAGCGTCTGAAAGAGAAGATTGGTGATAAGGACTTTGAAATTGTTGCTATTAATGCGGGAGAAGAGCAAGCGAGCGTTGATGCATTTTTGCTACAGATGGAGCCTGAGCTGACCTTTACCATCTTATTAGATGAGGTGAGCAGCCTACTAAGTGACCTCAGTGTTCGTGGGCTACCTATGAGCTTCTTAGTCGATAGAGAGGGTAAAATTGTGGAATCTATCTTAGGCGGCAGAGAGTGGGACTCCCCCGCTATGATCGAGCTGATTAATAACCAAATTGCTCGCTAATATTAAGCAGGTAACAAGCTCACTGGCAT
>DAIRSP010000240.1:0-2886 GCA_036804365.1 Neptunomonas sp.
TGTCGCTTAGTTATCGCCATCAACTGATTAAGACGTTCACTAAACAACACTCGGTTAGGCAATTGAGTCAGGGCATCAAAGTGAGCTAAACGTTCTAGTTTAAGTTGATGTTCTTTAAGTTGCGATATATCTGTAAACACACTGATATAGTGGGTCAGCTTTTGAGTGGTGTCATAAACAGCAGAGATGGTCATCAATGCAGTATATAGACTGCCATCTTTATGCCGATTCTTGATTTCACCTCGCCAATATCCACCTTGTGAAAGCTGTTGCCATAAATCGTTATAGAAAGATTCGGTTTGATAACCGGATCTCAGCAAACTCGGCGTTCTACCTACCACCTCCTCACGAGTAAAGCCAGTAATCTCGGTAAACGTGGGGTTAACATCTAAAACGACCTGATTAGCCCCCGTAATCATGATCCCCTCATGGGCGTGATCAAAGACTTTGGCCGATAAGCGCACGGCCTCTTCCGACTTAACTCGCTGAGACTCATCAATAATATAGCCTCGTAACAAGACAACTTTTCCGGCTTCATCTCGATCAGCTTGCGTAAAGTCATATATCCAGACGATATCGCCATTTTGCTTGATAACCCGATAACGTTGTTCCCATCGAACTTTGTCACCGGCGTAAAAGTCTCTAACCTCTCTTCTCACTCTATCTATGTCATCGGGATGAATACAATCGGCATAGCACATAGTGCTCGTCAATTGCTTTGCCGTATAGCCTAGAACGCGTTCAGCGTTGCGTGACACATACTGAATATCCCAGTTGATATTAGGTTGCCAAATCAACACACAAACAGGTCCATCGGTAAACAAATCTCGTTCAGCACGTAACTCTGATTCAATTTGCAGGTGTTCGGTCAAGTCTTGAACAACCGTTAAGCGAACAGTCTGACTCCCTAATTGCATAAGTTCAGAGCTGAATAAGCAATAGCGCAATCGACGCTCTTTATCCCGCAACTGCACCTCATAGTTATAAACTTTACCTTCCATTCTTAGGGCGTTAGCCAAACGATCCCGCTCTTCTATTGAATCAAAGAAATCAGGTTCAAAAACGGGTTTACCTACAATATCTTCTTTCGTGTAGCCACTGCGCTCTTGAAACGCCTTATTCACATCCAAGTAACGCAGAGTTTCACTATCACTGAGGACCATGGGAATAGGACTTAGCTCAAAAGCTGCTGCAAATGTTTCTTTAGCGGCGTGCAATTCAGTGATATCTCGTGCAAAGCCGACCGACCCCAGTAATGCGCCACTCTGCTGCAATACTGGTGTACTAAAGGTTTCAAGCCAAATAGGCGCCTTTTGGCTCTTATCTGCCACCGTCAACTCTTGGTAGCTAGACTTCTCACCCTGTAGGCTTTGACGTTCAATTAAGCCCAACGTGGCGGCATCTAAATAGGACCAGATATCTATTTTTTTAGCCGACTGCTGTAATACTGCTCGATTACTCGCAAGAATCTCACCTTGAAGATTCTTTAACCAAACAGGAAACGGGAAACTTTCTATTAAGCTTCGTTGATAAGCCTCTGAAACTTCGAGCGTTCGTAATGACTCTTGTAATTCAGTGATATCCGTTTGAGTACCGACAACACGCAGGGGATATCCATCTTGGCGACGCTGAAACACCATCCCCCGATCCTGCATCCAACGATAGCTTCCATCTTTATGCGCTATGCGATAAACCGTCTCGAACTCATCAATGCTTGTTTGTGAGTGAGCTTGCATCTCTTGCTTAACGCGCTCGATATCATCCGGATGAATACGATTGATCCAAGCATCAAACGAACTTTCAAACTCATCTTTAGCAAAACCTATATTTCGCTTCCATTGATCCGAAAGATACACAGTTCCTAAGCGGGTATCCCAATCCCAAACGCCATGCCCAGCGCCATCAAGCGCCATCAACCAACGCTTGTCGACCTCTTTTAGAGCACTTTCTAAGCGTGATTTTTCATTATTCAGATACAAATGTTGGATAGGTTGAAGCAAGTTATGCAGCGTTAGCACACCGGAAAAATGACCTTGTGCATCAACAAGTACTAGGCATTCAGACTCAATACTGACGAGCTTTTCGATAATATCGACAGCCGAATGATCAATTGAAAAGAGTTCAGGCGGGGTCATAACCTCGTCTAAAAATACTTTATTTTTGGCACTCGCTCGCGTAAAACAACGCGCTACCTCTGCCTCGCTTAAGATCCCAATGGGGCGCTCTTCATCACAAACGACCACAAAACTAGAGACACCATGATCAAGAAAGTTAATAGCATCTTCGAGCAATGCGTCACGACTAAGAGTGACTACATTGGTATTAATCAGATTCTTGATATTGATAAAGCCAGAAATGACTGAGAGCTGTTGGTACTTTTTAAAATCAGATTCAGCAACAAGACCCAAAACCTGACGCCGCTCGTCCACAACCACAAGATGACGTACACCAAATTTGAGTAGTGAACCTAAAGCATCCTCAAACGATTCATGCTCATCAACCGCAATAACCGGTTTACTCATGACCTCACTAATGGGAGTAGCGTTTGAAATGCCTCGGTGCATGACATTGACTAGATCTCGCAGGGTAAATATCCCTTGAGGCAGATCGGTCGTCGAGCCATTTTTAGAAACTAAGACGGAAGACGCACCTGAGGATGCGAGTGACTGAGCGATAGCTTCCAATGAATCAGTGGGATCAGCCCACACGATATCTTTCGAAATAAGTTCACGTAACTTTGTTCTGCTTGTATGCATCAGTACTACGCTCTTAATACTTCCTAATTAGCTGCTTTTTAATCACTCAATGGCAAACCCAAGGGTGAACTACAAAATTACAAATCTAAACAAGCATTGTCAGGTTGCGTACATAAGCATAAGCCTATAT
>DAIRSP010000241.1:0-2839 GCA_036804365.1 Neptunomonas sp.
TAAGCATAGCTTGATGCCAACGGGTTTCTCGGTGACCGATCTGATGTGTCTAATGAAAGTGTATAGGTCATCAAAATTCTGAATTTCTTGGTGGGTAGGTGGGGAGATACTTGCTTTACCTTCTGGAATGCCACGCTGGGCAGCAATTTCAGCAGTGACTTTGTCTGCTGGGAGTATGCCACCTTTACCAGGCTTAGCACCCTGAGAGAGCTTAATCTCAAACATTTTCACATTATTGTTTTCAGCAACTACCTTGAGCTTCTCGTCACTCAAAGAACCATCTGCGTTACGAACTCCATATTTAGCGGTGCCAATTTGATAGACCACATCGGCTCCGCCTTGAAGGTGCTCTGTGGATGCACCACCTTCACCTGTATTAATCCAAACACCCGCTTCGCGCGCGCCAGAAACCAGTGCCTTTACAGCGGGTTTTGAAATAGCACCAAAGCTCATACCTGAAATATGAAACACCTTATCGGTTACGTAGGGGTTAGGGCAGTAAGGGCCAAAAACCTGCTGTTCAGGTTCGTCACTGCCCGTATAGGGAAATAGAGAGTTTGCGAAAAGGACGTCTCCTTCATGTTGAAGACGCGTAGAGCCAAACGCTTGAAGAGTAGATTCCTGTTTGGCCGCTTGATACACCCAAGTTCTATCTGCACGGTTGAAGGGCATCTCCTCGCGGTCTTGAGCAAAGAAGTACTGTCTAAAAAAGACACCCATCTCCTCGAACATGTAACGCAGGCGGCCAACGACGGGGTAGTTACGGCGAATGGTATGATCAACTTGATGACGATCACTTACATATATCAAGAAAAGCCCAGAGACAAAAACCAGTAGAATGACGCCCGGTAAATAGCTCAGGATGAAATCAAAAAATCCAGTAATAATACCCATGTACACCTCAATCTATTTGCTTTAAGTTAACACGAAAATCTTAATTAAAAGTTAAATCTCTTATCCTTTAATCATAGAGCAGGGAATACAAAGTGACTAACTCTTTGAAGACGTTAATTAGTAAGAACGATATTAATTCGTTGGAATGTGACAAGGTCATTTTTGACTGCCGATTTGATCTAATGAACCCAGAAGCAGGGCAACAAGAGTACGATGCAGAGCATATTGAAGGGGCTGTCTACGTTAGCTTAGATACAGTGATGTCCTCTCATATAACGGCTACAAGCGGTAGACACCCTTTACCCTCAAAAGAGTCCTTTGCAGAGTTTCTTAGCTCTTGTGGTGTTACCGAGAATACACAACTAATAGCCTATGATAATTCTGCTGGACTGTTTGCCGCGCGTTTCTGGTGGATGTGTCGATGGATAGGTATCGAATCTGTAGCCATACTAGAGGGTGGCATTAATGCCTGGAAGCAGCAGGGCGGTAAAGTCACAACAGAAGTACCGGTTTTGAATAAAACAGGTGGTGTGAAAATTAAACAGAGCTTAGAAGCTGTTGTTGATGTAGATGTCGTCATTAATGCATCCAATCAGCTGAATCGTACTATCGCCGATGTTCGTGCTGCAGAACGCTTCCGAGGTGAAGTGGAACCAATTGATCCCGTTGCAGGACATGTGCCTAACGCAATAAATATCCCACTTTCAGATAACTACGACGCTGAAGGACGATTTTTATCTAAGGATAAACTACAACAAATCTATCTCAGTAAACTGGGTGAATATAAAGCGAATGAACCAATACTGATGTGTGGATCAGGAGTAACCGCTTGTTTAAGCCGATTCTGTATTGAGTTGGCGGAGTTACCACCAGCAAGCGTCTATCCGGGCTCTTGGTCAGAGTGGCTTAGAGATCCTAGCAGGGGAGTTGCAACGGGAGAGTAACGACTTAGCGGATTACCTCTATATCTATAATAGGTGTCTGGCTTGCTGGCAAAGACTCTAAGCCAGACACTGATATTCTTAGGCTTTTTTAACAAATTCTGATTTCAACATTAACTTGCCGCAATCAATGTTGTGATCTCCATCAACTAGACGGCGCACTTGAAATTTAGTGCCAACTTTCTCTGTACCACCGCCTTTAACCTTCAGATCTTTTATCAGAGTTACAGAGTCACCTTCTTGAAGCGGGTTACCATTTGCGTCTTTAACGATCAGCTGATCATCAGATTCGTCGGCAGCGTTTGGATCCCATTCATGTCCACATTCAGGACAAACTAATTGGCCTTGATCTTCATAAGCAAAAGGTGAAGAGCATTCAGGACAAGCAGGATAGGAGTCAGACATTAGAATTTCCTTAACAAAAATAAGGGAATAATCATAACTGATTTATAGCACTCCTTAAAAGTTATCCACACAGAAAAACAGTGTAACAGGCCGTAAAAATGCACCATGAATCAAACTAATAGAGCTATTGTTAAGCGTTAAATGAGAGAAATCTGGTGTAATAAATCCAAGATACCCATATTCACCTTAATTATCTATTTTCGCGTTAAATCATTGTTTTTATACAACTTATGATGATTTGGATTAGGCACCATGTTTAATAGTGAGATTAGTTCATCGAAACCATTGCATGTCATGCCGCTCACAAAAGGTGAGCGCTTAGATCGTCACATAATGCTTTACACGCATCAGCTTCCTAGAATGATTCACACAGCTATCAACAACCAGTGTTGCGATTAGACTTAGCGTATCTGCATCCGCAATAGATAACATGGATCTGTAATCGATCTATTTACAGGTGACCCTGAAGGGCTAAATTCAACTGTTTTAAGCTCAATCTGATAGTTTAGTTAGCTAGCCTTTACCTAATTCAAGTGCAATACCAGACGCAATATAAAGATACGTATAATATATATTATGTTAAATAAAATGATTTAAAA
>DAIRSP010000242.1:0-2767 GCA_036804365.1 Neptunomonas sp.
ATCTGTTTGATGCGCCCAATGCGGTAAGAGAAATCGCCTCTAAATTGGAGGGTTACTATCTTGTATCTGATTGGACTCGAACCCACGGCAATCTTTTCCAAGCAATTCAAATGGAAAAGAAAATGATAGGTTTGCTACTCTTTTTAATTGTTTTTGTAGCCGCTTTCAACATTGTATCTACGCTTGTGATGGTTGTTACGGATAAAAAATCGGATATAGCTATTCTTAGAACGCTCGGTGCTACTCCAGGCATGATCATGCGTATTTTTATGGTTCAAGGTGTGGTTATCGGCTTTTCAGGTACCCTGATAGGATCTGGATTAGGTGTCTTACTAGCATTAACCGTCACGGATCTTGTCAGTTGGCTTGAGGGCGTGCTCGGTGTTCAGTTCCTGTCGTCTGATGTTTATTTTATCAGCTATCTACCGTCTCAGCTTGAGTGGAATGATGTCACACTTATCGCATCTGCAGCGATGATTATTAGTTTTTTTGCTACGCTCTATCCCGCTTGGCGAGCATCACGTACCCAGCCTGCGGAGGCGTTAAGATATGAGTAATGAGATGGTTCTTTTTTGTGAAAATGTGAGCAAAACCTATACCGAAGCGGGTAGTTCGCTACAGGTGTTACATAATGTTGGACTTGCCGTGAAAAAAGGCGAGAGAATTGCGATTATAGGTACATCAGGGTCTGGAAAAAGTACTCTACTCAATATTCTCGGTGGGTTGGAAGCGCCAACAACGGGTATTGTAACCGTCGGCGGTGAAGCACTTTATAGCGTTTCAGAAAACACCCGAGCGATGATACGTAATAGGCAGTTAGGTTTTGTTTATCAGTTTCATCATTTATTGCCTGAGTTTACTGCTTTAGAAAACGTCGCTATGCCTTTGCTTCTGGCAAAGCAAGATATTAAACAAGCTAAGGCAATGGCTGAGAAAATGCTGTGTGCTGTGGGTCTTGAAAAAAGGATGACTCACAAGCCTGCACAATTAAGTGGTGGAGAGAGGCAGCGTGTCGCGATTGCTCGGGCATTAGTCACGCAACCTGCTTGCGTTCTAATGGATGAGCCAACGGGTAATTTAGATCAAGAAACCGCATCAGAAGTACAGCAATTAATGGGCGAACTCAATAAAGAATTTGATACCTCATTTATCATTGTAACCCATGACCAAGAACTCGCGTCTAAAATGGATCGGGTATTAGTACTCAAAGATAAAGGATTACAGCTTAGAGGCTAATCATTGTTCTTGCGGCGTTTTTTCCAAGTAGATCGTACATGCCAGATCCAAAATAGATTAATAGTAAAGTAACCGATAATACTGAAAACAACGCCGCAGAAAACGGAACCGGTCAATAAAGGCCACCAGATTACTGACAAGTCGTGACTGAGAGCTTCATAAGTAAACTTGAGCTCAATATCTAAAGGAGGCGATTGCAACAAATAACTGCCAATTGTGTAAGTAAAGTAAAAAATAGGTGGCATAGTTAATGGGTTGGTTATCCAAACTAAGCCAGCGGAGATAGGGATATTACTGCGAGCGAAGAGAGATATCACCGCAGCTACTAGCATTTGTAAAGGCATGGGTAAAAAAGCGCAAAAAATGCCTACCAAAAAGGCACGGCTGACAGAGCGGCGAGTTAAGTGCCATAATGATGGATCGTTGAGGTGACTGCCAAGCCAGCTGAGATGTTTGTGGTTGCGTAGCGTGGACTCGTCGGGTAAATATTTTTTTATAAGCTTCCGAGGCATAGGAAGTGTACTTCGCTTAAAAAAGATAAAGCTATTATGCACAGCGCAGCAAGCTAAGCAATAAAGAGATCAAGGATGATCGCATATATCACAGGTTTTTTTCTGGTAGGAAATCTTTCTAACTTACCTACACAAAGTATTTATTTTCCACTGGCGCTGTTGATCTCCGTGCTCTGTTTAGTGGAGTTTAAGTATCGTGGCTACCTCATAAGCATTGCTCTTTCCTGTAGTTTCGCAATCAGCTATGGCCATTACCAACTCGATCACCGTCTCAATATTCATCAACGTTTTACGAATGTGAATGTATCGGGTGTTGTGACAGGGTTACCTCAGTTAGCGACAGGGCGATGGCAGTTTATATTGAAGTTAGACCGGCCACTTTTACCGCCGCTTGATAGGCTTAGAACACTCAAGCTAAGTTTGTATAACTCAGAAGTAGCGCTTCAGACTGGGGACAGACTCGAGGCTTCTGTAACGCTAAAGCCTGTTCATGGGCAGTATAATCCATCAGGGTTTGATTACGAACGTTGGGCGCTAGTGCAAGGGGTGGATGCTACAGGTTACGTTAAGTCGTTAAGATCTCTTAGTGTTTATGAAGGCGTTTCAATTGATCGTATCCGATCAGATATCGAACGTTGGCTTGAAGCGCGTTTTGCGTCAAACCCTTTAGTTGTGTCGACGCTATCGGCGTTGTTGATTGGTGATAAGTCCCAACTGCAGGATTGGCAATGGGAGCTTCTTCGCCAAACAGGAACAACGCACTTAATGGTTGTCAGTGGTTTGCATATTGGGATCTGTGTTTTTGTGGGTTGGTGGATAGGTCGATTACTGAGCTTCCTGCTTTTTCGAGGGCATGATCATCAGGCGTATTACCAACTCCCCATCGTCTGTAGTTTGCTGATCAGTGCAGTTTATGTTGCATTGGCCGGTTTTAGTGTCCCAACTCAGCGCGCTTGGCTCATGGCGGCTTGTTTGCTCATAGGCAAGGTTATCAGTTTAAAGCCGAACGTATGGCAGCG
>DAIRSP010000243.1:0-2731 GCA_036804365.1 Neptunomonas sp.
GCCCATCACGTATAATATGGTTCATGAGCGCAATACCTTCTCCTGTTACTTCGCGCTCACCATTTAGATCATCTTTAACTGGAAGACCAAGGCCACGACAGGCATCCAGCATCGCATTGGCAACGGGAAGAGGATCGTGCGCAGGCTGGCACCAAACTGGGCCATTTTTTCCGCGATATTGGCTATCTTCTTTTCCTTGCCAGCTCTCTACTCGTTTATATATTGCAAGCGATGACGCATAATCCCAGCGACTATCACCGGTAACAACTGCCCAATAATCGAGATCCGCTTTGAATGGTCGTGCCCATATAGATGCATTGATACTACTGCCACCGCCCAACACCCGCCCTGTGTGCTCGGCGATAGCGCGGCCATTAACACCATGAGATGGTAATGAAACATCTCCCCACTCTCTTTCAGTGCCTAAATTAGTAAACCAAAGCCTTGGATCAAGCACAGAGGGAGCAGTATCCCAATCACCGGCCTCTATCAAAAGGATATTCTTTGATGTATCAGCGGCTAAACGACCGACTAAAGCACAACCTGCGCTCCCGCCTCCAACGACTATGTAATCAAATTGATTTTTAAGACTTTTGCTTCGCTGATTTTGATTTGCTCGAATGGCATCAAGCTCTTCTGCCCATAAACTCGCGCTAGTTAATGACAACAATCCTGCAGCCGTTGCGAACTGTATAAATTTACGTCGGCTAATCTGTCCTTTAAGCAAACAAGCCTCTAGCTTTTCTAACATTAAACCACTTTTGGTATTATTATTTTGCATGTTAGCTATCCCGTCTTTGAATAATATAAGGAAACTCAAAGTTTCTATTTGTAGTACTTACGAATATCACCCAATAGGCACCACTAAAACGGGGCATTTAGAGTGAAATAAAACCTGATGGGCGGTTGACCCTAATAGGATTTGACTAAGTTTATTGTGAGTTCTTGTACCCATAATAATCATATCGACGTTTTTATCCTCAGCCGCCTTAAGGATGGTTTCTGATGGTTTTCCCTTTTCAACTAAAATTTCAGATAAAAGAGATACTTCAACACCTGAATCCCGCTCTTCATCCACAAACTCTTTAATACGCGCAGTAATATCAGCTTCAACTAAATTGAATCCATCCGTTCTAATGTCATCTAACTCTTTTTTAGTCAGGCATAAACTGACTGCGCGCTCTGCACTAGGACTCAGTGGCTCGATGACATTGAGAAAGATTAATTTCGCATGATTAGCAATTGTTTGACCTATGGCCACACGAAATGCTTCTTTCCCATCGTAGCCTATGAGATCTGAAGCATATAAAATCGTTTTTATTTTATTTATTGCCATTTATTTAATCCTTCAAATTTAATTGATTAATGATCAATTACTCATTTTATTTTCAGATCAATGTCACCAACACCCTCAACGAAACCAGTAATATGATCACCTGATACCACAGCGCCAACACCTTCAGGTGTACCTGTATAAATTAAGTCACCCGGCTGTAAGTGATAAAATTTGGATAAATGTTCGATAACTTCTTTTACATTCCAAATTAGCAGATTTAAATCGGATGTCTGACGTGTTTTCCCATTAACAGCGAGTTCTATTGTTCCGCTATTAATCACACCAGTTTTAGTCACAGGTACTATTTTTGAAATAATCGCTGATTGTTCGAAATCTTTTCCTAGATCCCAAGGACGACCTGTTTCACGCGCGACAAGCTGCAGGTCTCTTCGAGTCATATCTAAACCACAGGCATACCCATAAATAATGCTGTCAGCATTTTCTTGTGAAACCTCAAACCCCTCTTTACCAATAGCTACAACAAACTCCATTTCATAATGATAGTTTTTAGTTTGAGGTGGATAATCAATTTCGACACCGCTAGGTAAAAGCGCACTTGGATGCTTAGTAAAGTAAAATGGCTCTTGTTTGCTTTTATCTACGGTTACACCCATCTCCGCTGCATGTGCTAAATAATTTCTACCTACGCAAAAAACACGATTAACTGGAAACTTTTCATCCGTTCCATCAATATCAAGAAGAACAGGGTTCGGTGTTGGGAAAATTGTTTTAGTCATAATGATGTTCCTTTTTATTGAGTATCAAATATAAATGGCTACAGTCTGCATAAACCGACTTTTATAAACGTCGCTATTGATAATTAAAAAATTCCCAAGTAGCTATGTAAGGGGGATTCATCTGCAGTAATAAAAAATGCTGGCGCACTATCAGAAGCGTTTTGAATGGTAATTTGAGAATATCCAGGTACAGCTAAAGTATCTTTCGCTACCCAACCTAATACGTCACTGCCCTCGATAGTTAATGATCCAGTGCCTTCTACAACATGAAATACGCACGCAGTCGTTCGCTTTTCCAATGTCACAGTTTCACCTGGGCGAAGCATAATGGCGCCAAAGCCAATACTTGGAAATAAACTGGCTCCCGTTTCCGGGTTAACATAACTAATGCGAAGTAAGCCATCACTATAGTGCTCTGCCATTTCAACTAGACAGTTTCGGGTTTTACTCCAAGGGTAACGAAGCATCGGTGCATCAGCACTTTCGCGCTTAAAGTTTCTATTAGGTACCACACCCGCAGCACTGTATTCAGCAAACGACTTATCTCGTGGAAGCGTTTTTTGCTGAGTTTTCCCTTCTATCGCCCAAGAGCCTTCTAATTGGTAAATTAGCGGCAAATCTAAACCATCCAGCCAAACGATTGGCCCCTCTCCATCAT
>DAIRSP010000244.1:0-2675 GCA_036804365.1 Neptunomonas sp.
TTTAAGGCTGGTTTGCTCTTTAGCCAAACGATTAACGGCTGTTTCAAGCACCACCACAACATCAGCATTATATTTTTCTTTTGCATATCGTTTTAGGTATTCGATAGCTTCCGAGGTACTCAATTGTCGTTCTTGATACCGCCCTTGTATTAGCTCAAAATAATCATTAACGACACATAGTACTTGAGCGGGAAACAGTATTTGCTCACCTCTTAACTGCTTAGGGTAACCGGTCCCGTCTAGGTATTCTTTATGCTGTCGAACTATTTTACTCGCCGAAAATAGCGGCTTAACGACAAACATAGCGGCTTGGGCCAATAAAGGGTGGGTATTATATTGCCTCTGCTGATCCGCACTCAATTGAACATAGGGTATCGTTAAGATCTCATCAGCGAAGCTAATTTTGCCGATATTACGCAGCTGCCATGCATAAAAAAGTTGTTTTAGGTACTTACCCTCAAGTCCGCACTCCTTCGCAACCGTTATTAATAACCGGTTCATATTTTGATAAGTTGAAGGGGCCGACTTAAGATGTAGTCGCCGAAACATCATCGTTGAAAACATCCTAACGATCGCACGATAACTCGCTTTAAGCTCATTAAATGCTTCGTCAACTTGATGCTTTGATTGCTCTAGCCATCGTGTTCGCTCAATAACCTTAGCTTCGAGATCCGTTGTTAAAACCTCAACTAACCGCTTATTCTCATCCAACTGTGCAGACAAGTCCTGATTTTTTTTATGCTGACTGCTCGCAATTAATGACCGATGAACAAGCGAAAGCAATCTCTTCTCATCCCAAGGTTTCTGAACAAAGTGGCTTATGTAGCCCTCTTTAATAACCTGCATGACCAAACTTACATCCGCAGATCTAACAACAGCAATGGCCTCAGTATCCGGCTGTTTAGAAGCTAAAAAGTGGCTAAACAGGTCACCTTGCTCGTCAGTTAAACTGATGTCATAGATGATCAGATCAACATGGTGCTGAGCACACCAATGCGTCGCATCGACCACGGAGGTCGCTTGATTAATACGGAGATTTAAGGGAGATAAAAGTGTAACTAGAGACTTTAGCGTCTGTACATCCTTGAACGCTAACAACACATTCCGGCCTGCAAATTGATTCATACTGTCGCTCCTTGCCGTGCGTAAGTATTTCAGCTATCGCCTGACACCTATTTTCTTTAACTTAGCTCATACCTTATCAAGATCAAAACAATCTAACTCAATTTTATTTGAGGTATTGTAAAACTTTGCTAAAGCGCATCTAAATCTTTCAGCTCGGTCGGGTAAGCCTTTAAGGGCATAACACTCAACCTGTTGGTAAACATTGCGCTTAAACTCTCTGTTATCTGTTGGCTCACCATTAAGATTATCGGCACTGATAAAAAAACGATAGCCTGCAGCAACGGATAGAATCCATTCGATCGCCTGAGGTTTGATCTCCACTTGTTCGAATAAACGCTGCTGCTCTGCCGTGCGTCCATCGGGAGTATACCAATAGCCAAAGTCTTCAAGCCTGCGCCGTGCTTCGCCCGCAATTAACCAATGAGCAATCTCATGCAAGGCACTGCTAAAATAACCGTGAGCAAAATGAATCTCATTGGAGTCGCGCTCCTCATTGGCAGGGAGATAAATAGGCTCATCTCCCCCTCTAACTAATCGCGTGTTAAAGTCAGCTGCAAAACACTGATCGAAATTTTCAATAAGGTCAGTGTAGCAATGCCTCTCTATCATTGAAACTTTAACCAAGTATCTTGCTTAAGCCACCAAGTTTGGCCCGTTTTCTTATCAACTCGAGCGGCAACATATCCCTTAATATCTTTTTCAGCACGCAAGATTTGAACTTCGTAGAGCGACTGTGAAATATCATCAGACTCTTTCATTAAGTTCCACTTACCATTATCGGCCAACCAAGCTTCGCCTGAAAAGCGGTTGTAGCGAATGAGCACCCATTGCCCCTTCGCGGTATAGGCTGAGGCTAAAAGATACTCCCCCTCCTCTTTATTGACGAGTTGATCTAGCTGCCCAACAATATGCTGGAAGTCGGCACTATTATCTTGTGGTGCAACAACCTCACCCGCAGCAGAGTTGGCAACATTACTACGCGGCATTTGCAGGCGGGCTAGCATGATTTGATTGGTTTGGCGTAATTCTGCGGTATCGGCTTTAATTTGAATCACTTGCTCCTGCATAGTCGCTAATTGACCTGTCAGGTACTCAAGATTATCGCGACGCACAGGCGGATTAGCAGCCGCCGTTTGTGGTGCTACTTGGGCCGATGGATTGGATGCAACTGGTGCGGTTGGGCTACCCTCTTCTGGCATAGTTGGTTTGCTGGTATTTGCCTGACAGCCTAACAACAAACCTGATACTAAAAAAAAACCCACTATCTTATGTTTGGCCACGGTAACGCCTCCTTAGAAAATCCGCAGCTATTCTAGCAAAAAGTCATAAAAAAAGAGGGCTTAGCCCCCTTTTTATTTTCGGTAGATATTAAGCTGGATAATCAACTATACCGGGATTGCCCTCTACGTTTTTCAATTTAGGCGTATTGAGCTTTTTAACTTTAGCTACCTTCTCATCGCGCAAATATTGAGCAACAACGTCCCAAATATCAGCACCTTCAGAGCGCGCCCCAACGGTTGCCCAACCACTTACCTTATATGACTTATTGG
>DAIRSP010000245.1:0-2654 GCA_036804365.1 Neptunomonas sp.
TAAGCACGTTATCTACAAGGAAGCTAAAATCAAGTAATTGATACAGCATCCCAAAAATACCCGCATTCGGTTACACTGATGCGGGTATTTTTTTGCCCATAGTCTGCTTTTAACAGTCTACCCAGATAAGGACCTACGCATGACTCGGTCATGGATGAGTGTTGTACCTTTTGCATTTGTGCTGCTTTGGAGCACCGGGTTTATCGGGGCTCGTTTCGGCTTGCCTTATATTGAGCCTTTTAATTACCTATTTATCCGTATGCTGTTTACGCTTGCGGTCTTCTTTGTATTGATTCAGATTTTCCGCGGGCGTTGGCCGAGTTGGGATGTCGCCAAACATCAGTTAGTGACCGGTGCTTTGATCCATGCTGGCTACTTAGGGGGTGTTTTTGCAGCGATTAAGCTTGATATGCCAGCCGGTGTCACGGCGATTATTGTGGGCTTACAGCCGCTGCTGACCGCTTTTATTTCGCAGATATGGCTCAAGTCAAAATTAAGTCCTATGGGTTGGTTGGGTCTTTGGCTTGGATTGGTCGGTGTCGTTACGGTGCTTTGGTCGGGTGTGACTGACGATGAGATTACCCTAACCGCAGGTGCCATTATCGCCGCCTTGGTTGCTCTGTTTTCGATCTCTGTAGGCACGCTCTATCAGAAACGGTTTGGCGGTGGAGCGGATCTTTTGACAGGCTCCTTTATTCAATACGTCATGACCGCGATTATTATGGGTGCTTTAACGTTTGCTTTTGAAACTCAAGAGGTGGTGTGGCACATCGAGCTAATTGGCGCGTTGACCTGGTTGGTGTTGGGGCTGTCACTCTCTGCAATTTTGCTGTTGATGTTGATGATTCGTGAAGGGGAGTCAGCCAAGGTCGCCAGCTACTTCTATCTTGTTCCGCCGGCAACGGCTTTGGAAGCTTGGTATCTGTTTGATGAACGTCTTTCGATGCTAACACTGGTGGGTGTGGCCGTTACGGTGCTGGGCGTCTTTTTAACCCAACGTGCAGCGAAGGTGAGTTAAGTGCCAGAGTTACCTGAAGTAGAGACAACGCGACGTGGTATAGAGCCGCATGTTGATCAGCAGCGTGTGGCCGATTTTGTGGTTCGAGAACGTCGCTTGCGCTGGCCTGTGCCTAGTGAAATTCCTAAAAATATCGTTAAAAAAAGGGTCAACAGCGTCGAACGTCGTGGAAAGTATATTCTAATTCGTTTTGATACAGGTGATCTGATGGTGCATTTGGGCATGTCGGGTAGCCTCAGAGTGTTGCCTCAAGGAACAGAACCTGCCAAACATGATCACGTGGATCTGGTGATGGAAAACGACCTACTGGTGCGCTTAACGGATCCGCGCCGTTTCGGTTCTGTTCTCTGGCAACCCAAAGGTGAAACACATAAATTACTTCAAAAGCTGGGCCCAGAGCCGCTGTCAGACGCATTTAATGTGGACTATCTGTTTGCAGCCTCACGTAATCGCTCACTGGCCATCAAGCAGTTCATTATGACCTCGGAAGTGGTGGTTGGCGTTGGCAACATCTATGCTAATGAGTCGCTCTTTAAAGCCGGTATCGATCCTCGTAAGCCGGCCGGGAAGGTCTCGAAACAGCGTTATGGACGGCTGGTTATTGAGATAAAGAGAGTGCTCGAATACGCCATTACGCGAGGGGGTACTACCTTGAGGGATTTCCTCTCCAGTGATGGTAAGCCGGGTTATTTTGCGCAAGAGCTCTCGGTCTATGGCCGAGGGGGTGAATCCTGCAAATCTTGTGGCTCGACACTCAAAGAGATTCGTCAGGGGCAGCGAGCAACGGTTTTTTGTCCAAGGTGCCAGCGTTAATGAGCTTCAAGCAGGCGTTCCCCGTCGAGACGGCAGAACAAAAGGTTCGTCGTCAGGGGCTAGGTATCTCAGACGCACTTAAACATCGAGAGGTGTGGAGATTAGATGCCTCTATCAATGTCGAGATCTACCCTGTCTCGCATAGTGCGCCTAATATTCTGTTTCTCGCCGGTATCGGCACTTATGTCGAGCTCTATGCCGAGTTGGCCGTTGCGCTCAATCAGCAGGGCTTTAATGTCATAGCAGTGGATCCCCCTGGTCATGGATATTCTGCGGGTGTTAGAGGTCGATATTCGGTTGAGAATTTTCAGCGTCACCTTTCCCATGTTGTTGATGCTCTTGAATCACACTTTACAGGCTCTTGGTCTGCTTATGGATACTCAATAGGGGCTGTGACCGCAGTTGCCTTGGCCGAGCAGGATCAGCGTATTCAAACGGTCCTTTGTACCACTCTGCTTTTGGCGCAAGAGGCTCCCGACATGATCTATTCGTTGGGTTGGAGCTGGACCAGCTTTAGTGCGATGTGGTTTCCCAACATGCGTCTTCCGCTGAAAAGTTTTATTGATTTTGAGTCGCTATTGGGTGATCACCCTGCAGGGCCCTACATTAACGATGATCCATTGATTATCTTTGACTACCCACTCGCAACGCTGGCGTCGCTCTTTACGCACCAGGCTGGCATAGCCAACAGAGTCTTTCCGTTTACTTTGATCAACCTGCAAGGTGATCAAGATGAGGTGTTATCCAAAGAGTATGCGTTGCGTGTGGCACATAAGATTAAGCAGCCGATGCAGTTGGAGTTTATTGAAGGTGCTGGGCATAT
>DAIRSP010000246.1:0-2630 GCA_036804365.1 Neptunomonas sp.
GATGTACAGACGGTCTTAGATATTAAACTGCGTAATCGCGCTGGTGGTTTAATTGCCTTGTCTGAGGTGGTTCATGTTATAGAAAAGCCATGGGAAAAGAGCATTTATCATAAAGACTTGCTGCCTGTTGTTTATGTAACAGGGGATATGGCTGGGGGCTTAGATAGTCCTTTATACGGTATGTTCTCGATGGTATCGAGCTTGGATAAAATTGAGCAAACTTTTATCAAGCAGCCTGAAAACCAATATGATTACTCAATTAAGTGGGATGGCGAGTGGCAAATTACCTATGAGACATTCCGTGATATGGGTGCGGCTTATTCCGTAGGCCTTATCCTGATCTACCTCTTGGTTGTGGGGCAGTTTGGCTCTTATCGCGTGCCTCTAGTGATTATGGCACCTATTCCATTAACCATGATAGGGATTATGCCAGGGCATGCATTATTAGGCGCGCAATTCACGGCTACGTCCATGATCGGCATGATTGCATTAGCGGGCATCATTGTGCGTAACTCTATATTGCTGGTGGACTTTATTAATCACCAACTGGCTTTAGGTGCAGCACTCGAAGAAGCGGTTGTTAACGCCGCGAGTGTGCGTGCTAAGCCAATAGTTCTGACTGCTGTGGCGGCAATGATGGGCGCCTTTTTTATTCTGGATGACCCTATCTTTAACGGTTTAGCCGTGAGTTTAATTTTTGGCTTGCTAGTATCCACTGTTTTAACCTTGGTGGTGATTCCATTGCTTTATTACAGCTTGCTACGACGTAAAAAAGTTGTTGAGTCTCGCTAAATAAAAAAATCCCTCATCGCTGAGGGATTTTTTTCGGCTAGAGATAGACTCCGATGAGGACGCTACAGGTAACAATGCCAACAAAAATATTCATTGGAATACCCACCTTTAGGAAGTCAGCAAATCGATATCCCCCAGGTCCATAAACCATTAGATTGGTTTGGTAGCCAATAGGTGTGGCGAAGCTTGCACTTGCCGCCATCATGATTGTCAGCATAAAAGGCTCGGGGTCGATACCTGCTTGTTTAGCCATTGCCAGTGCTATCGGTACCATGACCACAGCCGCAGCGTTATTCGTAATCACTTCAGTCAATAGTGATACGACGAAGTACATCAGCAAAAGCATTAGCCAAGGGGTGCTATGGCTAAAATCAACAATCCCATTCGCTAATACGGTAGCCACCCCGGTTTTTTCGAGCGCAGCGCCTAATGCAAATGATGCAGCGATGGTCAATATGGTTTGCATATCGACACTACGCTGTACCTGAGGCATAGAGATGCAGCCAGTCACCACCATTGCAATCACCCCGATGAGAGCGGCATTAAGCATACTGAACAGGCCGAAAGCAGCAGCTAGCACAACCGCTAATAGAATGCCCCAAGCTAAAAAAGCACGTTCATGCCGAGGTGTTTCTTTTTGGAGGTCATTCACCAGTAGGAAGTCTTTGTTATAGCGTTGGCGCGTAACGAACGCAGGACGGGCTTCTAGTAGTAGGGTATCACCTGCTTTTAGTCGAATGGTGCTCAGATTACCTTTGACGCGCTCGCCTTCGCGCGCAACCGCCAACACAATAGCGCCATACTGCTCACGGAATCGAGCATCACGAATACTTTGCCCAACGCTACTGCAATGCGGCGATACAACGGCCTCTACTAAGCAGCGTTCAGCGCGGTTTTGCTCCATGACTTTAGCATCCGGATTTTCCGCAGAAGGAACGATACCATTGACCCTAAGAAGCTCTGATATCGCTTCACTTTCACCGGCAAAAACTAAACGGTCGCCACCGTGCAGTGTTTCTTCTGATGCAACAGCCGTAATAATGGTTTCATCACGCTCGATCTCGACCAAATACACCTGTTTAAGATGACGTAATCCGGCCTCTTCAACGGTTTTTCCAACTAATGGACCGTCATGAGCAACCGCAACTTCAAGGGTGAATTCTCGCATGTTGGCAAATAACGCTTGCTGCTTTTCATTAGGTAACCAGCGATGCATGAGAAACGTAATGTAAATACCGCCGGCAATAGCAACAGGGATGCCTACTATTGCGATTGAAAAAAGTCCTAGGCTTGGATGTCCGGTTTGTGATTGATATAAACCGTCAACCACTAAGTTGGTGCTGGTGCCCACTAGGGTAATTGTTCCACCTAAGATGGCTGCGTAACTGAGCGGAATCATGAGTTTACTCGCAGCAATTCCAGTGCGGCGACTCCATGCGGTCAGTGCAGGGATCATTGTGGCCACTAAGGGGGTGTTATTTAAGAATGCACTTAGGGCGATAACAGGAAAAATAAAACGTGAAAGTGCTGACTGAGTAGATTTTGGCCGTCCTAAAAAACGGTTGACCAGTAAATCAACGCCACCAGAGGTATGGATTCCGGCAGCCAACACGAACATAACAACCACCGTGATGACGCCTGTATTGCTAAAGCCTGCAAATGCTTCTGCAGGTGTTAAAATCCCCGTAATACTTAAAATGCCCAATGCTCCTAGCATTACAATATGAGCGGGTATTCTGGAAAACATTAGAACAGAGAATGAAGTTAAGACGAGTGTTAAGCTAAACCATGCTTGCCAAGACATTTTCAGAACTCTTCAGAATTGAGTAAACGAGTAG
>DAIRSP010000247.1:0-2607 GCA_036804365.1 Neptunomonas sp.
ATCAACTGTTTTCGTGTTGGTTTATGATCGAATGCTTGACCAAATAACATCTCTGGTCGATTAAGAAAACTATGATGATTACCAACAAAATCCAAAACCACTAGCTTGGCTTTATTGGGTGAAAGCCTTAGGCCGCGTCCTAACTGCTGTAAAAAAAGTATCTTCGATTCTGTAGGACGTAGCATCATCACAGTATCAATGTTGGGTAAATCCACCCCCTCGTTAAAGAGGTCTACTGTGAACAATACTTGCAACACTCCACTACCTAATTGCTCCAGTGCTTCTGAGCGCGTAAGCCTTGAATCAGAATGCACACTCGCTGCTCGAATATCATTTTTTATAAAAAAAGCAGCCATGTAATCTGCGTGTTTACGGGAAGCACAAAATACTAAGGTGCGTGCCTGCGCTTTTGACTTCCACTCTTTCAACACATGCTTAGCTCTACCCCGGGTGGCGAGCTGTGTCGATAACTTATCTGGATCAAACCGACCATTACGCCATGGGATGTGCTCATAATCGACTTCGATATCAAAAATCCCATAATACTCAAAAGGACATAGCTGCTCTGCGGTGATGCCATCAAATAGATCGCAACGATAAACAAGGTTGTTATCACACAACCGCAAGATATCAGAACCATCTGTTCTATCCGGAGTTGCTGTCAGACCCAGCAGAAATTTCGGCTTAAAGTAATCCAGAACACGCGTATAACTTCCAGCCGCCGCATGATGAAACTCATCGACGACGATGTAATCAAAATAGTCAGTTCCAAACTTCTCAAAATGGACATCTCGTCCAAAGGTTTGTACGGATGCAAAGAGTAGATCGAATTCAACATCTTTTTGTTGACCCGTATATCGACCTATACGCTTATTAGGCAGTACGGCTAAGAAACTATCTTCCGCCTGTAGCAGTATCTCTTCTCTATGTGCCAAAAATAATATGCGACTAGCAGCGCATTGGGCGGCATCAAACGCAGCTAAAAAGGTTTTACCCATACCTGTCGCTAATACAACCAGTCCTTTTTTCCATCCTCTCGCGCGCGTTTGTGCCAGTGCCTCTAAAGCATTGGATTGATGAAGCTTCGGTGTGGGTATCTCAGGCTCAGGGTCCTGTGCATCTATCGCAGCAACCGAACTGGACGCCTTTCGCGCTTTCTCATAGCGAGTTTGGTAACTTTCAATCCACTCGTAAGTCAGTGAGCGAACTTGCGACTTACTCAACAGTTGCTGAAACTGCTGCCTGATCTCTTGAAGACGCTCTTGTGACTGAGCATCGTCGTCATTCGGATAATCAATATGATAATTCCACTCTAACCCGTCGGTTAATGCTTTTGCGCTAATGTTGCTTGAGCCAACAAACGCATCTGCACTGACCATATTATTGTGTTCTGACCGGACAAAAATATACGCTTTTAAGTGGAAACTATCTGATGCACCAGTCTCAAAAATACGAATATCAGCTCCTCTTTCCGACAACAGCATCAACCTTTTTAAAGCCTTCGGATCAGTGATACACATATAATCGCTAGACAGCACCGTAAGCGTTACAGTGCGCGTCTCAGACTGCAAAGCTGCATCTAAATCCTTAAAAATCAGATCCAACCCAGTAGAGCGTATAAACGAGACAGCAATTTCAATCTCAGTTGCGTCCATTAATGCACGCCGTAACGCAGGTAAAAGCTGCTGCCCATCTCCTCCCGTTAGAAGATAAGCACGAGAACTCATTTGCCATCCTCTGACAGTGGTTTTAATGCGACCACTTTCCAAGTCACTTCTTGGCGCTGAAGGGCATCCCCAACCTCGCCCTTACTTAACTCAGATATCTGCAAGCCAAACTGATTTGCCAAATCCTCCAACTCATCAGTACTCACGGGATACATTGGACGCGCCGGGTCTGTTGGGCCAAACCTTAGTGAAATAATAATGACACCATTAGTTGCCAAGATAGCACTTAGCCTCTGCATAGCTTCGAATCTGACATCCGAAGACAAATGCATCCAAACAGCGGAGAGAAGAATTAGATCAAAACCACCTTTAGGGACTTTCAAGCGTTCCAATTGCGGCAACGTATCTGAATACCATTCGACTGCGCTACCTGTTTTGAGCATCCCAATTTCACGTAGCCTATTGGCCGGCTCAACAGCCACTACGTTCCAACCACGCTGATACAACCAATACGCATCACGACCACTACCCGCGCCTACATCTAAAGCTGCCCCCGGTGTAGATTGATTCAGTAGTGGCAACCAATCTGCATGAACGGCATCAGAGTGCACTGAGTCATACTGCTCTTGGTATTTGGCGGCATTGTGATCGTAATGCGAAATAGTTTGATCCATATTATGTAACATTCCTTTTGATTCCATCCGATGCGCGCAGTCTCAGTACTTCAAACTCATTGTGTAACGTATTGCACGACTCAATATTCTGAATTCGCTCATTAAATAGAGGCAAAGACACTAAAAAACTCAATAACTTACCGACAATAAACCGCTCAAAAATGCCTGTTTGCCCACCAAACTGCCCACCACTTGCCTCTGGCTTTTACTAAATCTTAGTGGTTAGCAATGGAAAAACAGTGCCGTTTTTATGCTGCTGTTAGGGT
>DAIRSP010000248.1:0-2545 GCA_036804365.1 Neptunomonas sp.
GGCAGTAGCCCTTCAGTCTTTAGAGAACGTTTTTGCAGGCGTTAAACTAAGTGCCGCGCCTGTAACATCAAGTGCAAGCGTTCGGCGAGCTCTATTTCCAAATGCTTTAACTGCTCTACACTTTCAGGATGATGCATATCCCAACGAACATGAAGGGTATCGTGCGGATGCTCAGCAATCGCCGCGTGGCTTTTATCGCAGAGCGTGATAATCAAATCAAAATTTTGATCAGCAACATCGTTTAATGCTTGCCATTCTGGTACGGCTTCACCGGTTAGCTTAGTAATAAACTCGACAACCATTTCGGGAGCCTGTCCAACTTCGGCGCCTGCACTAAGCGCATGAACTTTTTGCCCTGCAATTTTTTTGGTTAGTGCAACGGCTAAAGGCGCTCTAACTGAATTATGTCGACTTACAAAGAGAATTTTGAACGGCGAATCCATAGTAATCCTTTAATTAAGTAGGTGTAACTCTATTAATCTGAGTATAGATCCTATTTGGAATTGAGTAGTTAAATTTCTTTCTTCAAGCCGCCTCATTGCGCTAAGACTAGGTCACTTAGTTCTCCCTGCCAATGCCCCTGAGCATGTTCACTTCGAACAATGGCACAAATTTCTCGTCTAACAGCGCGCGACAAACTAGTATCTGGTCGAAGGGGACTTCTCGCTAAATAAACATCTCGCCACAATGTAGGTTCTGTAATGTCCAACGCATGAATTTGCTCTAATAGTTGCAGGTGGTAAAAGGCTGATGAGGGAGATATCAATAACCCGTAACCTTCAGATACATAGCGGAGCGTAGTCATAAGTTGGCCATACGGTGGTTTATGTTTAAGCGTAACGCCCGTTTTTTGCTCATATTGATGCAACATATACCCTAGCGAGTCCTGACGATTCGTCACCATTACATCGTAATTGGCTAACTCTGCAAAACGTATCTGACTCTTAGTTAATAACTCCTTCACACTTTCTTGCTTAGGTTGCCTGCCTATTGCCAAAAAAATCCTTTCCTTAAAGAGTATTTCTTTAATAATGTCAGCGAAATCACTGCCATCAGGAGATGCGATCAACAAATCAATCTCTCCACTTTTAAGCTGTTTCACTAGGCTATAGGAAAGTCCTGTATAGATATCTATTTCAACGTTGGGATAACGCTCTTGTATCGCCCCCAAAAGCGGTACTGCGATTATATTACCGATAGGCTGCGTCATCCCAATCGCTAATTTTCCGGAAGGATCAGTCGCTATTTGACGAATTTCCTGCTTCGCATTTTCGACCTGCCTTACAATAACCTCTGCATGTAGTCTGAACTTTTCTCCCGCCTCTGTTAAACGAACTCCTCGGTGATCTCGTTCGAAGAGCAAACTTCCTAAGGTATGCTCTAAATTTGCGATTTGTTGACTGATACTTGGCTGGGCGATATCCAACTGTCTCGCAGCTGCAGCGATGCTGCCTAACTCACACGTTTTGAGAAAATAGATTAGCGGCTTCGTATTCATTATTCAGCCTATAGGTATTTTATTGAGTAGCACAACATTATTGTTTGTTTTCAGCACCGGCTCAACTCATTAACATGTTTAGTAAATAACAATTAGTCGAGGATAGCCTCTATGTTACATATCGATCCTTATGTTAATAAACCTGCGCGCTTTAGCTCTGAAGAATGGTCTGCCCGCATTAAACTTGCGGGTATGTATCGCATTTTTGCCTATTTGAAATGGGATGAATCCATTTATAACCACATATCACTTCGCGTGCCTGGTGAGGAGAATCACTTTTTAATCAATCCATTTGGTCTTCACTACTCAGAAGTTAAGGCGTCAAATCTAGTTAAAGTTGATCTAGATGGAAACATTATCGGCCCTTCTGACTGGCCAATTAACCCAGCGGGCTTTACATTTCATAGTGCTATCCACGCTAACATACCCGACGCACACTGCGTCATGCATGTGCATACAACACCTACCTTAGCGGTCTGCTGCCTTGAAGAGGGACTGTCGTTCAGTAATTTTTACTCAGCTCAACTTTATGGAAAAATCGCTTACCATGATTTCGAGGGAATTACGCTTCACCTCGATGAAGGCCAACGCATTTTAGATAGTGCAGCCGGAAAGCCCGTTTTATTGTTAAAAAATCATGGTCCCGTCGTGATTGGTACTACTTTAGCGCAAACCTTCTCTCTTTTATGGCTACTGACTCGTGCTTGTGAAGTGCAGTTGCAATCAATGAGTATGGGTAAGGTTATTCAAATACCGAAAGATATTTTAGAAAAGTGCACGAAGGATTCGCTTAACTTTGATCCAAAATTTGGTGCAGGTGAAGATGCACTAGCCGCTTTTTTACGTTTAGTCGAAAAGCAGGATCCAAGTTTTAAGTATTGAGTCCGGAACAGATGAAGAAAGGTGTATTTGATTAATACAGAGTTTGGAAAAGTAAAAATTACAGACATAAAAAAGGCAGATCTCTATATGAATGATCTGCCTAAATTATGTTGGTAGCGGGGACAGGATTTGAACCTGTGACCTTCGGGTTATGAGCCCGACGAG
>DAIRSP010000249.1:0-2515 GCA_036804365.1 Neptunomonas sp.
GAATACGCTCCGCAGTAAACCGCTTGTCACCTACACTCACGGTATGGGGATCAACTAAAACGCCACGCCCCTCCAATAATGTGCAACCCGAGTTAATAAGTAAATTTCGATAGATGCCATTTAAGCGAGCAATTTCTGCATTTTTGCGCTCTCTTAGCACGGGCCAATCAAACTGCCGATCTCCTACCTGCCAGCCATAACCAGCGGCATCATTAAATGCTTCCTGAAACTGAGATGCGTATACAAATAACTTTTTAGGTACGCACCCGACATTGACGCAGGTGCCTCCTAAATAACGATCCTCTGTAACGGCCACACGCACCCCCATAGCAGCCGCCATACGTGCCGCTCTCACACCACCGGAGCCCGCTCCTATTACAAATAGATCATAATCATATGTAGACACATCTCACTCCTTATCTTTCTTACAATTGATCTAACTGTATCTACTGTGTCCCAAAATCGCCAACGATTTGATGCAGTAAAGCAACCCAGCAAGCCTTCAGTTCTAGCACCTTCCATTATAACTCGTGCTAAAATCCCTATTTAGCTTTCGAAAATGCATGGATATTTATGAAAATCATATCGTTTAATGTGAATGGACTGCGTGCCCGTCCACACCAAATTGAGGCACTCATAGCAAAGCATCAACCTGATGTTATTGGTCTACAAGAGACAAAAGTTGATGATCCTCAGTTCCCTAAAGAAACGATCGAAGCCTTAGGCTACCATGTAGAATACTTTGGTCAGAAGAGTCACTATGGCGTTTGCCTTATCTCAAAAAACCCTCCGCTGAGTATCCAAAAAGGGTTTGCAACAGATGACGATGATGCGCAAAAACGTATGATTATTGGCACTTATGCCACACCTAAAGGTGAGGTTGTCACCGTTTTAAATGGCTACTTCCCTCAAGGGGAAAGCATTGATCATCCGGTAAAATTTCCTGCAAAAGAAAAATTTTATGCGGACCTACAAACGCATCTTACTGAAAAGCACTCTCCCGAAGAGCACCTCATCGTCATGGGAGATATCAACATTTCACCTACCGATTCAGATATAGGTATTGGAGAGGCCAATAGAAAGCGCTGGCTAAAAACTGGGAAAACCAGTTTCCAACCGATTGAAAGAGAATGGCTGGCGAGACTGCAAGGATGGGGATTAACAGATACTTATCGTCACCTCGCGCCTACGGCGAATGACCGCTTTAGTTGGTTCGACTACCGAAGCCGTGGATTTGAGGATGAGCCCAAAAGAGGTCTGCGTATTGATGTGATTCTCGCCACCCCTTCACTGACTGCGAAATGCCTTAGCTCGGATATCGATTATCAGATCAGAGGCATGGAAAAGCCTTCTGACCATGCCCCCATTTGGTCTGAATTCGATATATAGTTCTATTCAGTGACCGGGCTTACAAAGCTCGGTTGCTTCACCAACAACAAATCACAACGCGTGTGGCCTATCAAGCGCTCAACAGTGCTACCTATCAGCAAACGATCAACAACGCCCCTCGCTAATGCACCTAGCACCAATATATCTATGCGATTTGCCTCGATCATCTCTTTAAGCACTTCATGCACTTCACCCTCTAATAAATGAGGTACAGTCTCCTGAAGTTTCTCTTGTTCAATAAGCTGACTCAGCCGCGCTCGGTGTTGCACTCTAAGCTCGCGATGGAACGACTCGTAATCTAATGTGAGATGCTCATTGAAAATAGCCGCCTGAGGAATCGTATTGAAGCAATGTACAATATGCTGTTCTGCTTTAAGTGAAGCAGCGAGATATCGACCGACGGATATTAACTCATGGTCCAATTCTGCAGGCTCATCACATTGATGAAAAGGATCTACGGCGATTGCTAATCGAGGGTGTACCGCCCATTCCGAATCTCGAACAACTAATACTGGCGCAGAAGTTTGAGCTATCAATTGCCACTCACCTTGATTGAGCAGATAACTCGTTGTAGTTAAGTGTTGACTGATCTCAGTAACGATAAGGTCTGCTTGCATACGATTCGATTTACGTACAACACCTTCCACGATATCTCTGCACCAAGCAACATCATAACTCGCCTGCACACCTTCACTGATTAAACTATCCGCAAGTTTAGCCAATGCTTCCTCATGAGAATTCAAAAAACCAGCGATCGCCTGCTGCTCTGCTTTTGAATCAAAACGATAGGTATTATGTAATTCACTACTGTAGCCACAATAGAACAGTTCTACTTTGACATGCCGACTCTGTGATAGCTGTCTAATCTTATCTAAGAAAAGTTTCGTCGCCTTGGATGAGTCCATGTGGACTAAGATTTTTTCTATTTTCATCGTTTTTACCCCGCTATTATTATTCACAATAACAAGCTAAGTAAGAAATGTGTTGACTCGCCTCAAGTAATTTGAAGTTGGTCCGAAATTTAGCTTTTATATTAGATTATACTAATTTACAATGTTCGCAATATCTTATAAAGGAGTATTCTTATGACCGTTAACGCTGCACTTCGCCTAATGGCGGGTACTGT
>DAIRSP010000250.1:0-2509 GCA_036804365.1 Neptunomonas sp.
AATCGTCACTTTACGATCTGTACAGACGGCACCGTCTGACGGCATTGCACCCAACTTCATCATCCAGCTTCACGTTGTTAACCCTAACAGCATCGCCTTACCTATCAAGGGCATTTTCTACACTCTTGATGCTGAAAGTATGCGCCTGCTGACAGGGGTTTCCAATAAGCCACCCACAATTGAAGCCTACGGTGAAACTGATATCTCTTTAACTGCAACTGCAGACTTACTCAATAGCGTAAAATTGATCGCGCTACTTATGCAGAACCAAAGCAATAAAATAAATTACCAACTCATTGCGAAACTGGATGTGGGGACATTGCTGCCCGCGATTACACTCAAAAAAGAGGGGGAGATTTCTTTTATACCAGAATAAAAAGAATAACTTAATCTGGCGTGATAATTGCTTCATTCCACCGAATGACAATAATTTGATACAAGCTTTAGTATAAAGTACGGTGCCTGAATAAGGTTGCACCAATTAGAAGCAGTTGATTTTTTTGTAATTAAAACGTCGCACCATAAAGGAACAACACGTAAAAGCTGACCAGAGGGCTTTGAAGTATGGGTATAACTTGGAAAGAATATCAATCATTTAACTTTTACGATGAGTTAATTACACCAGCAGGTAACGCTAGGCAGCCTGCACGTAAATTAATCAGTTATTTAAGCTCACTAGACGTTGAAGAATTGGAAAGGCGCCGCTTATTAGCCGAAGCGACTATACAAGAGATGGGCGTTAGTTTTACTGTCTATACAGAAGAAGGAAATATCGATCGAGCATGGCCTTTTGATATCATTCCAAGAACCATTTCTGCATCTCAATGGAAAGTAACAGAAGCAGGATTAAAGCAACGCCTACGCGCACTCAACATGTTTATTAACGATCTTTATCACGATCAAAACGTTATTAAAGATGGTATTATTCCCGCGCATATTATCACTGAGTCTAAAAACTTCAGGCCTGAATGTGTAGGCATCTCCCCTCCTCATGGTGTCTGGGCACACATTTGTGGTACCGATTTAGTGCGTGATGGTGATGGGCAGTTTTATGTACTTGAAGACAACCTTCGTGTACCTTCTGGTGTGTCTTATATGCTAGAAAACCGTGCTATTACCAAGCGTGTTCTGCCAGAGCTGTTTGAAAACGACAATATCCTTCCAGTCAACGACTACACATCTCAGCTCTTTGATACCCTAGCCTCCTTATCTCCTCGCGATATTGAGGAACCTGAGATTGTTGTTTTAACTCCAGGTATATTTAACTCCGCCTATTTTGAACACGCATTTTTAGCCCAACAAATGGGTGTTGAACTGGTTGAAGGTTGTGATTTGTTCGTTGATACCGACGACTGTGTTTATATGAAAACCATTGCTGGAGCGGAACGCGTCGATGTGATTTATCGTCGCATCGATGACCTATTCCTTGATCCAGAGACCTTCGATAAAGACTCAGTATTAGGTGTTCCAGGACTGATGCGCGCATGGCAAAAAGGCAATGTAGCATTAGCTAATGCACCTGGTGCGGGGGTTGCGGATGATAAAGTGGTCTATGCCTACGTGCCAGCTATTATTGAATACTATTTAAACGAAAAACCGATTTTACCCAATGTTGAAACCTACTTGTGCGAAGATCCAGAGCAGCGCGAATATGTTCTCAAGAATTTAGAACATTTGGTCGTCAAACCAGCCAATGAGTCCGGTGGATACGGCATGTTAGTTGGTCCGCACTCGACGAAAAAAGACCAAGCGATGTTTGCAGAGCTGATTAAAAATAACCCGCGTAATTATATTGCGCAGCCGACACTCAGCTTATCAACGGCCCCTACTCTAACCGGTAAAGGAATTATGGAACCAAGGCATTTGGATTTACGCCCATTTATACTTCAAGCGAAAGATATCTATGTCACTACGGGTGGTTTAACACGCGTTGCTATGAAAAAAGGCTCTCTTGTCGTCAATTCGTCACAAGGTGGTGGTAGTAAAGATACGTGGATCGTAGATACGGAGGATCATTAAGATGCTATCAAGAGTTGCTGAGCGTATTTACTGGACTGCCCGCTATTTAGAGCGTGTTGAGAATACAGCGCGTCTAGTCAGTGTTTATGATAATTTGCTATTTGACTTGCCTAAAGATACCAATATCAGTTGGTACAATCTTATTATTCTAAATAGCTCAACCGAGCTTTTTGAAGAGCGCTATAAGGTTCAAGATGAGCGTAACGTAGTTAAGTTTATTCTTGCCGATGACACCAATCCGAGTTCTATGCTCTCCGCCTTAAAAATGGTGCGAGAAAATATCCGAACTACGCGAGATGTCGTTCCTCAGGAAACATGGGAGCTGATCAATGAGTTAGACATCTATGCGCGTGAAAATATCAAGCTAGGTATCAACCGTTCTCAGCGCCATGCGTTTTTAAATACCATGATCAAAGGCTGTCAAGAGATTAGCGGCTTGCTATTCGGTACGATGAGTCGAGACGCAACCTGGCAATTTTTTGTGCTAGGG
>DAIRSP010000251.1:0-2460 GCA_036804365.1 Neptunomonas sp.
AGGCTTTGATGATGAAGCTAAACGAAGGCTGCTCGAGTACCACTGGCCAGGCAATGTACGCGAGTTGCAGAATGTGATTCGTAATGTCGTTGTTTTAAATGAGGGCGGATTAATCGGTGTGGCTAATTTTCCGGCCCCGTTAAATTCACTTCAGGAGATCGCAGTACCTAATCCGGTTAAAGCAGATGAGCCGGAAGAGGTTCCAACGAAAAGTGCCGCTAAACAATCTAAACCCTATTCAAAAGTGATGGCGCAAAGCTTAGATGAAATTGAACCTTTGGATGTACTAGAGCGCAGAATCATCGAGAACGCCGTCAAGCTTTGCAAAGGGAATGTGCCTAAAGCCGCGGCTCTACTTGAGGTCAGCCCTTCGACGCTATACCGTAAGATGAAAGGATGGAGTTAAGCGCTTTGTTCACGACTCTGATCATTGGAGTTAGGTATGCTAACCATACCTAACTCTACTCGATCTCTTCCTTTAGCTTTCGCTCGATAGAGTGCATCATCGGCCCGTTTAAACAGCTCATCAGAATCTACCCCCGTGATGTAGCTACTGATACCGATACTTGCGGTTACTCTACTGACCGGTGTGAATGGGTGATCCCTGAGGGTAATCCTGAGTTTCTCAGCAAGAATAAGCGCTTCAGATTGGTTTGTATTGGGTAGAATAAGCATAAACTCTTCACCGCCCCAGCGTCCGACTATGTCGACATCGCGGATATTATCTTGAAGTACTTTGGCGACCGCATACAGTACGTCATCACCTACTAAGTGGCCATGCGTATCGTTAATGCGCTTAAAGTGATCTATATCCAACAACAAAAGAGAAAAGTGGGTGCCGTAGCGATTTGCACGCCTTAGTTCAGCGTCCATTAGTTCATCCAGTCGCGATCGGTTGTAAAGCCCAGTGAGTTGATCCGTCATCCATAGCTCTTCAAGCTTTTTCTGAGTTGATATGTCTTCACGAATCTCCGTGAACCCAGTTAGATTGCCATTGCGGTCGTATTGCGGCTCTATTTGTAGTTTTACCCAGTAGAGCCCACCATAGGCATTTTTCTCTTGGGTCTCGACACTGACAAATCCCCTCTGGCTCGCCTCTTGATAGCGTTGTTGCAGAAGTAGGGCGCTATTTTCGTCTGGGATGAGTCGTTCTAATGTGAAGGTTTTTAATTGCTGTTTTGTGTACCCAGTATGCTCACAAAAGGCGCTAGAAACTTTAATAACCTTGCCTTTCGGATCGGTATTCACCATCAGGATGTGTTTGTCGATAATTGCAAGATGTTGCTGTGTTTTAGCACGCTCACGTTTCAATTGTCTGAACTGTTTATGGCCTCGCGAACGCAGTAACTCTAGGGTTCTAATCATGGTGGCTAACGCTATGATTAACAGGGTAGCCGAGACTAAAAAGAGGACGGGATGAAGCGTTATCTCGGTCATTAAAGAGAACTCATTAGCCCATAGAGATTGGCTAATGAGTAACAGTATTACGCTGGTAACTAGGTTACTAAAACCCATAGGATATCCTTCCAGACATTTAGAAAGATTAAGCCTAGCAGAGAATTAGGATTTGTCAGGTTTATATATAAATTTTTCCCTCAATCAAAATTTATTGTTAATCAATTACTTATCAATGACTTCTGATAATGGTTGTGCAAAGGTTTGAACCATATCCCATGGGAAGCGAATCCACGTGTCTTGGCTAACTTCAGTAATAAACGTATCTACCAGTGGTTTGCCAGCCGGTTTTGCATAGAGAGTTGCAAAGTGAGCGTTAGGTAGCATTTCACGAACGTATTTAGCAGTACGTCCAGTATCAACCAGGTCATCAACCAAAATCATACCTTCACCGTCCCCCTCGATGCCTTTGAGTACTTCTATCTGACCCTGAACAGAGGCTTCGCCGCTATCAGAGTTTGAGTAGCTAAGAACACAGATCGTATCGATCATGCGGATATCCATCTCTCGAGCTAAGATCGCAGCCGGTACTAAACCGCCTCGTGTGATGGCGATAATGCCTTTCCAAGGTCCTTGCTCTAAGAGGCGCCAGCTCAGTGCACGTGCGTTTCGATGCAGTTCGTCCCAACTGACTGGAAAATCTTTACTGTAAGGTGTCATTGTCTTCTCCTAGGAAATCGCACGTGCTGCTAGTTTTTGTGCAGCGTCTTTATGTTCAAACATGATCTTTTCAATATCTTGGTCGACTAACTCGCCCGCTTTAACACGCCAAACGCCATTAATCATAACCGCTTCTGCGCGATGCGCTCCGCATAAGAGTAAGGCGGCTAATGGATCATGCGCTCCACTGAAACGGGGTTCGTCAAGCTTGAAAAGAGCTAAGTCTGCAGCTTTACCCACTGCCAGCTCACCAATATCATCACGCCCCAATACCTTTGCCGACCCTTGTGTGCCCCAACGATAGGCATCGAAATGAGTGACCGCAGAGGAGCCGTACCGCAAGCG
>DAIRSP010000252.1:0-2411 GCA_036804365.1 Neptunomonas sp.
CATGTCACGCTACAGCCAAGGTTTAGAGAAACGCCTACAAACTGGACATAACACGCGTTAAAAGAACGTGGAGAATTATTATATGACAACTCAAGCTACAAATTTATCTGAAAAGCTCATGGTTGAACTGCGTGATGTCAACAAATGGTATGGCGACTTCCACGTACTTAAAAACATCAACCTAGAAGTCAAACGTGGTGAGCGTATTGTTATCTGCGGTCCTTCTGGATCCGGTAAATCTACAATGATCCGTTGCATCAACCGCTTAGAAGAACATCAGAAAGGCGATATTATCGTCAACGGTGTTGAGCTGACTAATGATCTAAAAAATATCGAAACCATTCGTAAAGATGTGGGAATGGTGTTCCAGCACTTTAACCTCTTCCCACACTTAACAGTTTTAGAAAACTGCTGTTTAGCTCCTATTTGGGTTAAAAAGGTTCCTCGCGCAGAGGCTGAAGCCAATGCGATGAAGTACCTAGAGCGTGTACGTATCCCAGATCAAGCGCTTAAATACCCGGGCCAGTTATCGGGTGGACAGCAGCAGCGTGTAGCCATTGCACGCTCACTCTGTATGAACCCTGACGTCATGCTATTTGACGAGCCGACATCTGCACTTGACCCTGAAATGATCAAGGAAGTATTGGATGTAATGATTGAATTAGCTGATGAAGGCGGCATGACAATGTTATGTGTGACCCATGAAATGGGCTTCGCCAAAACCGTTGCTGACCGAGTGATTTTCATGGATGCTGGACAGATTATTGAAGAAAACGAACCTCATGAGTTCTTCAATAATCCACAGCATGAACGTACTCAGCTATTCTTAAGCCAAATACTCGAACACTAAGCAATTACGTGTTTTCAACAAGGCGGCCTTACGGTCGCCTTTTTTATTTGCTACAGTCCGACACTCAAAAAAGTGCTCAGCAGCAAGAGGAGAGACTATGACATTGGACAGCTTTATTGCCCAATTGAAATCCCTAGGTCAAATAGACTTTGAAGACACTATCCAAGTGATCACGGAAAACTTCAATTACACACCTACATCCTTCACTAATGGCTTAGGTGATGGTTTAGTGCAGAACCTCGCAGGCCAAAATGAAGGCTCTTGTAAAATTTTTGCGTTTGCAGACATGATGCAATTGAGCCAAGATGAAACGCTTCGCTGCTTCGGGCGCTTTTACCAAGATGTTCTCAACACACCTGAGCAAACCGACCACAGCAACATTCGTAACTTCATGAAAACAGGTTGGGAAGGGATTAAATTTGAGGGGCAAGCGCTGCGAACCAAATAAGCACTGCCCCACCATGATGACCGATTAGGCGTATCGGTCATCCGCTATTTTATAGTTAGGATCTTCAATCAGGTTAACTTCGACTAAGCTACCCGCTTTTTCCAGCAAGGCAACACATTCAGGACTCAAATGTCTCAAGTGGAGGTTTTTTCCTGCTGCTAAGTAGCGTTCTGCAACCGCATCAATTGCTTCTATTCCAGAATGATCCATCACGCGAGAGTCTTTAAAATCGATAATCACATCATCTGGATCAGCTTTAGCCGTGAAATTATCACGAAAGCTCTTAGCAGAGGCAAAGAACAAAGGACCATGTGAAAGATAGACTTTTGTATTCCCGTCGTTTTCTGTCCATGTTTCAAACTCAACATGCTTGGCGTGTTTCCATGCAAACATGAGCGCAGACATAATAACCCCTACAATCACGGCAATTGCCAAGTCTGACATCACAGTGACGACAGTTACCGTCAACACAACAAACAGATCCTCTTTAGGTACCTTGCCCCATAGGCGTAGGCTAGCCCATTCAAAAGTAGCGATCACAACAATGAACATCACACCGACCAGTGCCGCCACGGGTATTTCTTCAATTAAACGCGCACCCACCAGAATAAAGGCTAATAGAAACAATGCAGCTGAAATACCAGATGTCCGACCTCGGCCACCCGAGTTAATATTGATCATACTTTGACCAATCATGGCACAGCCACCCATGCCACCGAAGAAACCTGTGACCACATTGGCAACGCCCTGCCCTACACATTCTTTATTTCCACGGCCACGCGTCTCAGTCACTTCATCGATCAGGGTTAAGGTTAGGAGTGACTCAATCAAACCAATGGCTGCTAAAATAACGGCATAAGGGAAGATAATGTATAAGGTTTCAAGATTCAGAGGTACAGAAGGAATACTAAATACAGGCAAACCACCAGCAATTGTTGCTTCTGGATTTCCTGTCATATTTGCTAGAACATCCTGTACCGTTCGAGTGTCTAAATCGAGAAATATCACTAACAAAGATACGGTAAGAATAGCGGCTAATGATGACGGGATGGCACGAGTAAACTTAGGTAAAAAGTGGATAATAGCCATCGTTAGCGCTACTAAACCTAACAT
>DAIRSP010000253.1:0-2393 GCA_036804365.1 Neptunomonas sp.
CGGGTTATTTTGATCGAAACAGTCCCAAACTTAGATACAAGCAGAAATGAAAATATTCAATTATTTAATTCTGCATTGCACGAAGTTGCTAGTCGTTATAATAATGTTGCGGTTCTGCCGTTATTCGACTTGTTTTACAGTCAAGTTGAGCAGTTATTGGAAAAAGACGGAACTCATATAAACGCTAAAGGATATGATTTAATCACGGATGAGCTTGTTGCGCTTTTTAACGCGAAGTTTGTAGACTAGATTTGCCGTTATCAGTTTACTGCTTATGCGAGTATAAGTAGTTCTTGCCTTTAGGATGCGTTTTAAATCGTCGATGCACCCACATATATTGAGAAGGCTCTTTTCGAATAGCCTTTTCAATTTCTGAATTAATTCTTGCAGCATCTACGATGGCATCACCAGATGGGAAGTTATCGATTACAGGAAACAGTTCTAACTCATAAGTATTATTTGGCAGTCTGTGCTGCGCTAACATTAAAATAGGGGAGTTATTGAGACTCACCATACGTGTGGTTGCTGTAATAGTAGCCGCCTCTACCCCAAAAAAAGGTGCATAGACTGATTGTTTAGGGCCAAAGTCCTGATCAGGTGCATACCAAACGATACCATTCTTACGTAACGCTTTAATCACAGATCGAATATCTGAGCGAGAGATACATTGCTGGAAGAAACGGCTACGACCCTCTTTGATGATTTCATCAACAACAGGATTATTATGTGGGCGATACATAGCACTGACATCGTAGTACTTCGAGAAAAGTAGACCACCGAGATCTAATGTAGAGAAATGTGCCCCTAATAAAATCACACCCTTGTTTTGTGCTAAAGCAGAGTCTAGGTGTTCTCTGCCCTTTAATACGGTAGTAGATGTAAAGTAGTCAGTAGGGCCCCACCAAGCCATTGATGTCTCTAAGAGACCAATACCATTATCCATAAACGTTTGTTTTAGCAGATGTTGCTGTGCCGAGGCATCAAGTTCAGGGAAGCACAGCTCAATATTGCGCGCAGCTACTTTGCGCCTATCGCGAGCTACCCAGTAAAGGAGCTTGCCGATGGCTTTGCCAAAGAAAACTTGGACAGGAAACGGCAGTCGTGTGACTAGCTTGGCTAATGAGAATCCAAGTTCAATAAGTGATTTATTAAATGAAGCTTTTGTATGATCAGGCACAGGCATTACAAATAAGTGATAATATACAGTTAAGTTTACAATGAAGATCATACAAGGAACAATCTTGAATCCAAACGGTTCCTTTAAGGATTACCCAAACGCTTGTCAGGATCACTGGAATTAATGAAATCATCGTCGAGTCATGCATCCGATAGTTTAAAAATGTACGCGCGTTTACTGGGCTATGTGAAAGGTCAGTGGCACTTTTTTATCCTTAGTATTTTAGGTTTTGCGGGATATGCGAGTACGCAGGCGGCGTTTGCAAAATGGATGGAAGAGGTTGTTGATGCGGTTGAAAAGGGGCACTTTGATAACCGCTTGATCTTGGCGCTTGCTGTTCTGGGTATATTCTTGGCGCGGGGGTTAGGTAACTTCGTAGGTAATTTTTTTATCACCCGTATCGCCCGTACTCTAGTGCATCAATTGCGCGTCGAGCTTTTCGCTCAGCTACAGCGTTTACCTAGTGCCTTCATGAGTAAAACAACTTCAGGCGAGCTGCTATCAAAGCTAACTTACAATGTTGAACAAGTGACGGGCGCTGCTACAAATGCAGTGAAAGTTGTGGCTCAGGAGGGGCTGACTGTTGTTGGCTTGTTTGGTTACATGTTATGGCTCAATTGGAAGTTGACGTTGGTCTTTCTTTTTGTGGGGCCATTAATTGGAATCGTTGTGTCCTATGTTTCCAAGCGTTTTCGTAAGCTAAGTACTAATTTGCAGAACTCTATGGGAGATGTAACGCAGTCCGCCTCAGAGGCGATTAAAGGATATCAAGTTGTTCGCGCCTTTGGTGGTCAAGATGCTGAAATGCAGCGGTTTGTTGCCGCCAGTGATAAGAACCGTAAGCAATTTATGAAAATGGTTGTAACACAGTCACTAAGCACTCCTGCTGTCCAGTTTTTAGTTGCGTTAGCGCTCGCTTTTTTGATGTATTTAGCAATGGATCCTGTCTTCATGGCATCCATGAATACTGGTCAGTTTATTGCTTTTATTACAGCTGCAGGCATGTTAACCAAACCACTGCGTCAACTTACAGAGATTAGTAGCGTGGTACAAAGAGGATTAGCCGCAGCGGAGAGCCTCTTCTCAGTGTTCGATGAAGCACCTGAATCAGATAAGGGTACGCGTGAAGTCCCTCGTGTATCTGGACGTATTGATTTCGAAATACTGACTTTCTCTTATCCAAATAGTGATAGAGAGGTGCTGAAAAATATCTCTT
>DAIRSP010000254.1:0-2393 GCA_036804365.1 Neptunomonas sp.
ATTTGATGGTTCGGGCAAAATACGTAAAGAGTTGCGTGACGCGCTAAGATTATTAAAAACCCGTGGATGGGAACTCACGAACGGTCAATTGCTTAATAAAATGACTGGGCAACCGATGGTTTTCGAAATTCTCCTAGCGCAAAAGGAGTTTGAGCGGGTTGTAGCCCCTATGGCAAGAAACCTAGAGCGTATGGGTATTAAAGCCTCAATCCGGGTCGTCGATGTTTCACAATATATTAATCGCCTGCGCGCTTATGATTTCGATATGGTGGTTGGATCGTTTGGACAATCTACCTCTCCGGGAAATGAACAACGAGAATATTGGGGATCAAAATCTGCTGAGCAACCCGGTAGTCGCAACCTAGCCGGAATACAGAACCCTGTGATTGATGATCTAATCGAACTCATCATTCAAGCACCTAATCGACGTGCGTTAGTAGCTAGAACCAGAGCATTAGATAGAGTTTTACAGTGGAACTACTATGTTATTCCGCACTATTTCGGTCAAAACTACCGTATCGCCTATAAAAACATTTTCGGTTTTCCCGCTGTGAGACCCTTATATGATCTTGGCTTTGATACCTGGTGGTATAAAGGAGCTACTCACTAATGGCTGCTTATATTTTACGCCGTTTACTGCTTATCATTCCTACCTTGATAGGTATCCTAACGATTAACTTTTTAATCATACAGGCGGCTCCCGGTGGCCCCGTAGAGCAAACTCTTGCACATCTACAAGGCTTATCTAATTCAGCAGTACCGGGTAGTAGTGGTGCGGGCGATCTAACACCAGCCACAAGTGGCGACAATAGCTATCGTGGAGGACGCGGGTTAGATCCAAAGTTAATTGCAGAAATTGAAGCCCTTTATGGCTTTGATAAACCAGCGCATGAGCGCTATTTACAGATGATAGGCAACTACCTCACATTTGATTTTGGGAAAAGCTTTTACAGTGATAAGTCAGTCATAGACTTGATCATCGAAAAGCTACCTGTCTCTATCTCTTTAGGCTTGTGGACAACACTGTTAACTTATCTAATTTCGGTACCACTAGGGATTCGTAAAGCCGTTAAAGACGGCTCATCATTTGATGTCTGGAGCAGTACGGCCATCATTATCGGCTATGCGATACCTAACTTTCTATTTGCCATTTTATTGATCGTTGTCTTCGCGGGCGGCAGTTATTTGGATTGGTTTCCGCTGAGAGGTCTCACATCGCCTAACTTCGAAGAACTGAGTCTTTTGGAGAAAGTAAAAGATTATTTTTGGCATATATCTTTGCCTGTGCTTGCATCCGTCATTGGTAGCTTTGCAACCCTAACGATGCTGACAAAAAACTCTTTCCTTGACGAGATCAATAAACAGTATGTAGTCACTGCCCGCGCTAAAGGTCTAACTGAGCAGGCTGTTCTTTATGGCCACGTGTTCCGCAACGCGATGTTACTCATTATTGCAGGAATGCCTGCCGCGCTTATCGGTATATTTTTCACGGGGTCCATGCTTATTGAAGTCATTTTTTCGTTAGATGGTATTGGCCTCCTCGGCTATGAAGCCGTGATCAATCGTGACTACCCCGTTATTTTTGGTACTTTATATATCTTCACCCTAATAGGGCTGGTAATGAAATTGATCAGCGATATTACCTATGTGCTGACTGACCCTCGTATCGACTTTGAAAGCAGGGAGCACTAATCATGAGCCCTATCAATCAACGCCGGTTAGAAAATTTTAAAGCCAATAAACGTGGCTATTGGTCGTTATGGATTTTTTTGGTGCTTTTTTTTCTGAGCCTAGGTGCAGAATTAATAGCCAACGATAAACCGCTACTCGTTAAATTTAATGGTGAGCTGTATGTTCCCGTCTTACACACCTATTTAGAAACAGAGTTTGATGGTGAGTTCCAGTCACCTGCCGATTTTAAAGACCCATTCATTGAAGACCTGATCCTTAATAAGGGTCAGGGTTGGATGCTTTGGCCACCGATTCGCTACAGCTACCAAACAATTAATTATGAATTACCTGTTCCAGCCCCGTCTCCGCCGAGTTCCGAAAATCTTATCGGCACTGATGACCAAGGAAGGGATGTATTAGCGAGAGTGATCTACGGCTTTAGAGTTTCAATTCTTTTCGCCTTAGTGCTCACGATTGCAAGTTCCGTCATTGGCGTCATTGCCGGTGCAGTTCAAGGCTATTACGGCGGGAAAGTTGATCTCTATTTCCAACGATTTATTGAAATATGGTCAGGCTTACCTGTGCTATTTTTGCTCATTATTTTAGCCAGCATTGTTGAACCGAACTTTTGGTGGTTATTAGGCATTATGCTGCTGTTCTCTTGGACAAGCTTAGTGGATGTAGTCCGTGCGGAGTTTCTTCGCGGCAGGAATTTAGAATAT
>DAIRSP010000255.1:0-2274 GCA_036804365.1 Neptunomonas sp.
GTGTGATAGCCCTCAAGAAGCTGAGCAATTAGCTGAACAAATAGGTTGGTTGGTGGCTGCTGAACTCGCCATGCTCGACATTGATATCAGCTTTGCGCCGGTTCTTGATATCAATTGGTCACGTAGTGAGATCATTGGTGACCGGGCTTTTGGCTCTGATGCTAATCAAGTGATTGCTCTCACGACGCCATTTATGAAGGGGATGCACAAAGCAGGGATGGCGGCAACGGGTAAGCATTTCCCGGGACACGGTTGGGTTGTGGCGGATTCACATGTTGATATTCCATGCGATGAGCGCTCGTTTGACGCGATCTGTGATGTGGATATCAAACCATTCGCGTCTTTGATCGCTGCCGGACTTGAAGCCATTATGCCTGCTCATGTGATCTACGAGCAGATTGATGCCCAAACTGCGGGTTTCTCTGAGTTTTGGCTTAAATCATTTCTCCGCCAGCAGCTTGGCTTTCAAGGGGTAATTTTTAGTGATGACCTGAGTATGCAGGGGGCAACGGCAGTTGGCGGTTATCCTGAAAGGACCGATGCCGCTTTAAACGCCGGTTGTGATATGGTGTTGGTGTGTAATGATCCTAAGGGAGCGTTAGAAGTCCTAAGGCATCTAGAAAAAATAGGCCCAAGTGATACGGTTTCTATTGCTTCGATGCGCCGGAAACAGGTTCCGATTGATGCTGCAGTCTTTAACGAGACGGCTCAACGGGTATCTGCTCTTTTAGGCTGATAAGGCACTAAAGTAAAAAGCTGAGCTTTGAGCTCTTCCTGTTTTTGGAAGTGCATCGGCTCAGCTTTTTGAGTATTTAGTAGCCTTTAATTCAGTGGTCTTGCATAAACAATAATGCCAAATAATGGATTGTCGAGATAATGTGATTCAAGCGACTTCATACGTCTTGGCTCGGCAATCTGTGCAGTAATGACGCTGCTACCAAGCGAGCGTCGAAATTGCAGATCGGGTTTAAAGTGTAAATATTTACCGCGATCCATAGTCACCGTACCGCTTAACTCATATTGTCCGTCTTCCATAAGCCGTCCGGCTTGAATACGTATTGGCTGAGAGCTTCTGCCGTTAATTACAGGTTGGCTCCAGACTTTGTGGAAAAGTACCCGCATTCCACCTGCGTTGCGAATGCGTTGATCCGTATTGCTTAGAAAGAAACTGCTATTGGAAAGCTCTTGATAGCTTCCCTGACCGAGTTCTATTCCAGATGAGGGTAGGGGAAGCTCAGGCCAGGTTTCAACACTGCTCGGTGTATGATCCCGACTAAAAACCAACAACTCAACACTATAAACAGTGGCAGCTTGCGCTGAGCTAATAAGAATGCTGAATAGGAATAAACAGCGAAAAATCAATGTATTCATTGGCTTACCTTACCTAGTTCCTGCAATAAATTATCAACGGCATTAAACCGTTTTTCACTGTCATCCATATTGAGTGTAAAACGAAGATGGTTTGCACCTTCCAGTTTATACTTTTGTGGCTGTTTTTGAACCATCATCACCAGTGTGAATGGATCTACCTTAGGTTCGTTGTCAAACTCTAAGCGCCCACTTTGACTGCCTGCATCAAGTTTCACAATACCTAAATGTTCGGCCATTAATTTAAACGAAGTGATGCGGAATAGATTCTTAGTCTCTTCGGGTAGTAGTCCGAAGCGGTCTATCATCTCTATTTGTAGCTCTTTTAGCTCTATATCATTCTTAGCACTAGCAATGCGTTTGTACATAATTAAACGGTTATGTACATCGGGAAGGTAGTCGTCTGGAATTAACGCAGGCAGATGCAGGTTAACTTCAGAACCATGGTTAAGCGGCTTATCCATGTTAGGCGTTTTACCCTCTTTAATGGATTGAATAGCCTCTTCAAGCATCTCCATATAGAGGGTAAATCCTATACCTTGTATCTGACCACTTTGATCGTCGCCCAGTAATTCACCCGCCCCTCGGATTTCTAAGTCGTGCGTAGCAAGCGTAAAGCCAGCACCCAGATCTTCGGCTTGAGCAATGGCTTCCAATCGTTTGGTGGCGTCTTGGCTAACGCTTTTTGGATCAGGGGTTAGCAGGTAAGCATAGGCTTGATGGTGGGAGCGCCCCACACGACCGCGTAGTTGGTGCAGTTGTGCTAAGCCAAATTTGTCGGCTCGATCAATAATAATGGTATTGGCGTTAGGGATATCGATCCCTGTTTCGATAATGGTTGTACAAAGCAGTATATTAAAGCGCTTATGATAAAAATCAGACATGACTTGTTCGAGCTCACGCTCG
>DAIRSP010000256.1:0-2103 GCA_036804365.1 Neptunomonas sp.
ATATAAGGGGATGCATATGAACAAGTTCGCTACCATTGGTTTGGCGGTGACTTTAGCGACAGCTAGTCAATTTACACTCGCCGATTCAGACGTCGACGGAAATACACCGGGTGCTCAAAAAGCGGTTGAACTCATTGGAATGTGGGTTGATGCAGGCGCACCTGAAGGTAAGTTCAACTTCACCGACCTTAGCGGAAGAGCTTGGGAAGGGGATTACCAGGCTGATATCTTGCCGCTTTTTGTTAATCACAATGTATGGGGCGATAACCTTCCCTCTTGTGCATCTTGTCACTCAGGTAATACTGAACATTCTCTTCACGAGATGGACTTAACCGGCTACAAAGGGTTGATGATTGGTGGTGATGCGCTATCAAAACCCCCTGGAGTGCCCCTTTTAGGTCAGAGCAGTTCAGGCTCAACTGACTTCAGTTGGAGCACGTCTAAGTTAAAAGAGCGTCTTCGAAATAACCGCATGCCACCTAATATGCAATTCGATATTTCTGAGACCAACCGTGATGGCCCTTGTGTCGATCTATCGAGTAACTCAGCAAAAATCCTTTCAGATAGTTATGGCTGTGACTTGAATGCCGTGGGACTTATTGGAGCTTGGGTTGATGCTGGCGCCACTAAGAACGATCCATTTGAATATGCAGGTGTGAAGCTGACCTTTGAGAAGGACGTGAAGCAGCTATTTGTTAAACACGGCATTTGGCAGAAAGGCACCATGGCCTGTTCATCCTGTCACTCAGGCCATACAGAGAATTCTCTGCATGAAATGGACCTCACCAGTTATGAAGGGATAATGAGTGGAGGTGATGTGTTGTCTAAACCACCAGGTGTTCCGATTCTGGGTGAGTCTAAAATTGGTGCTAATGACTTTAATTGGGCGAACTCAAAGTTAAAAGGTCGTTTACGAAATAACCGTATGCCACCTGGTATTGAGTTCGATATCTCGGAAGAGAATCGAGATGGTCCGGTAGTGCTGCACGGTAAGCGCGTAGACGATTAACCCTCTGTTTAAAGGCCTCAAGTTCGCTTGAGGCCTTTTTGGTTCAATATGAAATATTTATTGCTGACACTTTTGTTGGGGCTTATTCCCGTTGAATCCTTTGCTGGTGATTCTCTTCTAAAACCTCGGTGGCAAAGCCAGCTATCTGCACCATTTAATAAATCGCCGATCATCGGTGAACAGCTCATCTATGCTGCGCCATCAGATGGTTCGCTCTTTGCGCTAGACCAGCATACCGGTAAGACAGTCTGGTCGCTGCCTGCGGAGTCCATTTGGGATAGGGGGGTTACACTCCACGATGACATATTAGTGGTCTGTTATCGCGACGCATCTGTCGCAGGATTAAATAGCAACACTGGTCGTGCGCTTTGGCAAACCTCACTTGGTGATCTGAATTGCCAGCGTGACTCGGTCGCTGTCGGCAACGATCTCTACGTATCAACAACCTATGTTGGGCCAGGTCTTAAAGGTTCGCCATTAATAGGTGCAAAACTCTTTAAATTGGATCTATATAGCGGGAAAGTTCAGTGGGAGCTCACTACAGATACTTTCCTGCTTCAAACAGCCTCTGTTGATGATCAGCAGCTTTTTGTTGGTGGTAGTTTTATCGATCCAGACTTTACAGAAGATGAGGGTGGGCCTGCTTATTATTATCTTGTCGATACGCAAACAGGCGGTATTAAATGGCGTGCCTACTCAGAAGATGGATTGCCTAAAACTCTTTTTTTGAACGAGGGAGTCGCAAGCTACATCGCCTATCAAGATTTTGTTCAAGCTTTAGATGCCAAGACTGGGAAGCCACTTTGGCGACGCGATACTGAGAATTGGGTCTCGGCATTTTTAGGAGCAAAAAACACGCTGTTTTTTGGTTCGGCTAACACCTTTGTACATTCTTGGAACCAGCAAGATGGCAGAGTGAACTGGCGCTACAATATGCCGGGTAGTTCATTTGAGTACTTGCTTGTTGCCCCTAGGCTTGTGGGTGGGACACTTTGGTTTCTTAGCCAAAAAGGTCAGGTGTTTTCGTTAGATGCAAAAACTGGTGAACTAGAATATACCGCACCTACCGGTGTAATTAGCCGTATCGAAGCAGA
>DAIRSP010000257.1:0-1935 GCA_036804365.1 Neptunomonas sp.
TTAGCTAAAGATCTAGTAGCTTCCGCGAAGCTAGTAGGCATAGAAATTAAGACCAAACGAAAGGACTTAGACACTGCTTTGCAGTACCTCGTGCACAGCTTTGCCCATGTAGCCTCAACGCCAAGTAAGTACAGATATGTATCTCTGTCATTAAATCGTAACGATTATTATGGTGTAAAAGCACAGTTTAATATGTTGTCACACAACCACATACAAATGGCAGTTGAGCTCCTCGAAAGATGTGCATGTAATGGTAACGAGTCCTTTGTGAACAAGATCACTGGGAGCCGTGATCCTGCCCTAAAAACTGGCCTGAGAACTAGATTAGAATCCAGCAAAGCGTTTTTGAATTTGCTTACTGTTGAAGGTCTAGTTTTTCCAGGTCATCCGTATGGATTAAAGAAGAATGCGAAGCTTGAACCGGACAAGCCCTTACTCCAAATCAAGCAGGAAAGCAGTCAAGGTGAAGAGCACACGAACAGACCTTTAGATCGAAATTTAAATCATGATGAGGAAGTCCTAATTCCATTAAATAAGAAACTTAATAGCCTAAGGGTTGATTTAAGTTTGCCGAATTATTCAGTGTATACTAACAACTGGAACTTCACTGCTGGTCAAAGCAAATTAAGGCATATGAGCGGCACTCAACTATCCCGCCAATTCAAATCACAAGATGGTAATGGTGGTCGACTTTATGGACACTGGGTTCAACAATGTCCATCTGGCCTTCGCCCCTACATCACCTTTAATGGCAAGCCAACGATTGAACTAGACTATAGCTCAATGCAGCTATTTTTACTGTATGGAATGATGGAGATCATCCCGCCTGACGATGATTTATATGAATTTGCGCGCATCAACCGCATTTGGATGAAGGCTATCTTAACGCGCTCCGTGGGTGCTAAAACTCGAGACGAAGCTATTGCATCCCTTCGCGCTGAAATGGTGGCAACATCACCAAAATTACTTCCAAGGGCAGAGGAGTTTTTCGACTTGTTCTGGGAACGTCATAAAGTAGTTTATCATCTGCTTTTCAACGGTGAAACATGGGCAAAATTGCAATATCTAGACAGTACAATCGCTTTAAGAGTTCTAAAGCTGCTTCTGTCCAATAATATTGTCTGTATACCGATCCATGATAGCTTTATTGTACAAAAGCAACACGAGGTAGAGCTTCGAACTGCAATGCAAACAGCATTTAAGAGCCTATTCCCCAAGATTGAGCCGATGATAAAATGACTATTGAAGCAAAATTTATTTGCTCAGCAGAACCATCTGTATATTGTTTTCGTTCATTAGAGGGTTAACGTATGGCGAAACGTCCGACACTGAAAGATGTAGCAGAAAAAGCAGGAGTGTCTTTAGCGACGGTGAATCGTGTAATTGCTGCTGACCCAAAAGTCCGCAAAGATACTGCCATAAGAGTTGCAGAAGCTGCCCACGCTATCGGTTATCACGGATATAACTTGCTGACACATCAAGTGAAGCAAAGTTTACCATTGGTTCGATTAGGTTTTGTTTTGCATAAAGAACGCCAGAGTTTTTACCAAGACTTCGCACGCGAAATTGAGGCTGCTGCAACCTCATTTCCCGGAGCACGTGTAAAATTAGTGTTAGAATTTTGCCAATCACAATCTCCCAAAGATGTTGCGGAGAAAATCATAGATATTTCTCAGCGCGTAGATGTCATCGCTGCAACATCAGTTAATCATCATAAAGTTAGCGAAGTTGTGGCGGACCTAAAAGAGCGGGGAGTTGCATGTTTCTCGCTTCTATCCGATTTCGCACAAGGACACCGCGAAGCATATTATGGTTTGAATAACTTAAAAGTTGGTCGCGGCGTCGCTTCAGCTTTATCAAAACTTGCAAAGAAACCTGGAAATATTGCTCTTTTTGTTGGTGGTAATCGCTGGCATGGGCACGAGTTGCGTGAAG
>DAIRSP010000258.1:0-1924 GCA_036804365.1 Neptunomonas sp.
CGTTGCGCCAATTTAAACACGGTTTCTGGTGAGCTTTCAGAAATAAGAATGGCAAACTCTTCACCACCTATGCGAGCTGCTATATCTGAGTCCCTGACACACTGTTTTATATTTTTGCCTAATGCAATTAACGCAATATCACCTATAGAATGTCCGTATACATCATTGATATCTTTGAAAAAATCGATATCTAAAATAATTATGGAATAAGATTTATCATAGCGTTTTGCTTGTTTATGAAGTGTCTTTGCCTGTTCAAAGAAGGCTCTACGATTAGCAAGTTGAGTTAACACATCGGTACGAGCATCGAGTTCTGCTTTATGTATTGCTGCTTCTAAATCTTTTGTTCTTTCAACAACTCTAGACTCAAGTAACCATCGTTCTATTTCTAACTCGTGAATGTAAATTTTACGTCGTTGGTTTGCTACAAAAAGCAAAATTGATATAAAAAACAGAAAGATAAAAGTTATACTTGAGGTAATGATTTCAAGCTTATAAACCTCGAAGAAATCTGGTGGCGTAAATAGAATCTGCGCTTCCTCTGGTAAGTTGCTTTCTTCGATATCCCAACGATCTAATACGGTTGCATCATAATAGTACCCAAAGGTGTCTTGAGGTGATGTCGTTTGTGCACTACCTTTGAAAAAATCCAATGCACTTCTAGCCGCGACTTGCCCGACGCGCTCACCTGAAATGAGATACCCGCCCAAGATGCCACTACCCATCAGAACCTCCCACATACTAAAAACGGGGGTATTAGCAGCGGAGGCGATTTTTTGAGCTACACGATAGGGGACGTAATCTGTACCTGAGCCATCCTGAAATACGAGAAGATAAAAGACTGCACTATCATCAGGTAATTTACTGATTTTATGAAGAATATCCGCTAACAATTCGTTCTGTAGATATGTGTGGTCTACCTGAGAGCGCAGTTCTTTAGTTGCCTCGTTGAAGCGTGTTAGCTGGTTTTTCCCGCTTGCTGAATAATTATCCGCAACGATATAAACATGCTTTGGTTTAGCTAATCGCAGCATCTCTTTGAAAGCATTAAAGTAATCTTCAAACACTGGGATCACTAATTCTTCGTTGCTCAATTGTGCTTTAAGCGGTTTGTTACTATCAGGCAGATAGATACGTTTAGCAGCAGGAAGTAGGGCCGGTGATTGGCTTAAAAATATAGAAGCGGGCAAGCTTTCCGCAATTACAAGATCGATGGATGTTTCTTTATACTTCTCTTTAAGGTATTGATTTAACGATGTATTGTGGTTTTTGTTTGGAAATCGCTCGGCATCTAAGTATTCCGTATAAACTGTAGAGTTGGCGCTATTCAGATCTAACTCACCAATTAAGCCTTTTTCAACAGACACTTGCCATGGGAGGTCTTTGCTCCAAGAGTTTAATAATAAGATATTTTTTGGGGTTGCCGAGTAGCCCCAAGGAGAGGAAAAAAGGAGCAATAAGAATGACAGGGCGGTTGTGATTCGCCAATGGAATGCTTTACTGAATGCATAGTAGTTAACAGTCATGCAAATCAGTAAAGCACAGCTTTTTCAATGCAGCAATTAAAGAGGTCAAAGAGGGTGTATTACTTACCCCAAAGTGTTTTAAGAAGATCGGTTGAGCGTGCAACAGGATTGGTCCGAATGGCTTTCTCTTCGGCGGCAAGCTTGAGGAATAAACCATTTAAGGCTGCATTGGTAACGTGTGTCGTTAGATCTGTATTCACGTCCTTGCCAACTAACGGCAAACTGGATGCTTGTTTCGCTAAATCATTGTAATAGCGCGTGGCTCCAACTTCATTGAGTGCGCTACTGATTTCAGGTCTAAACAGTTCTGCGATTCGAGGACCTGTCTTCGCTTTGAAATACTGTGTAGCAGCGTCGTCAGCTCCTGAATAGATTTTCTGAGCATCATCAAAACTCAT